>JBGPAF010000171.1:0-4716 GCA_041480535.1 Bacteroidia bacterium | reverse complement strand
TTCGTGATCCGTTGTAATTCCTGCCGAAACATAGGATTTTAAAGAGGCTCCTCTTAGTCCCGGAGCATGCCCGTCAACAGGTTTATTTAGTCTTTTTGCAATTTCAATTTTTTTCCTGATTTCCGGATCATTATAAATCACACCAGGATAATTCATCATTTCCGCCAGGTATTTTATTTCCGGAAGTTCCATCAGTTCGCTGATCCCGGAGGCATCAATTGCAGCTCCGGAAGATTCGAATGATGTTGCCGGTACGCATGAAGGGGCGCCGAAGAAAAACTTCAAAGGTACTTTTGAAGCATCGTTTAACATATAGCGTACTCCAGGTATTCCAAGCACATTTGCAATCTCGTGAGGATCTGAAACAACAGCTGTTGTTCCACGTGAAACAGCCGCCATTGCAAATGATCCCGGTGTTACCATCGAGCTTTCGATATGGATATGGGCATCTGTCAATCCAGGCAGAATATATATTTCTGGTGCAGAGCTGATCTCCTCGATGTTATCAATAAATCTTTCTTTAATCGTAATTCGTGCAGGATAGATCGAACGTTTGTGGATATCAATTAGCTTGCCTGATATTGTCATAGTGTTTTGTTTTTAGATTAACGGGTTGTTTCGTCATTACGCTTTCGCGTTACTCCTCGCAATGATTTTAATGTTGATAGTGTGCAGTACCGTATATTTTACAAAATTAAGCATATGCACCGTCATTGCGATTCCGCCAACCGGTGGACGAAGCAATCCTCTGATCTGGTTTTGCGCCCTTAATTGAGATACCATTGTATTGTTCCGCCTTATATTGCATTATCTATACAACAAAACTTTAATGTTATTTCCTTAAAATAAATCCAATAACAAAAAATGAGCAATATTAGTTTTAAAACGTTCCACGTGGAACGTTTTACCTTCCAAGATACATCAACAGTATGTTTACATCAGATGGCGAAACTCCGCTAATTCTTCCAGCCTGACCAATATTGGCTGGCTTTATCCTTGAAAGCTTCTGGCGTCCTTCCGTTGATATAGATAACAATTCAAAGTAATTAATGTCATCTGGTATTTTGACTTTGTCAAGTCTCTTAATTTTATCAGCTACAATCTTTTCTCTCTGAATATATCCTTCATATTTAATTTTAATCTCAGCCGATTCCATAACCTCCTCAAACAAACCTGTCTTTAAAACCTCTTTCGCTTCTTTTCTATAGATATTATTCATAAGCACTTTAAGATTTACCTGGGGCCGTGCCGCAATAGAAATTGCCTTCACCTTCTGGGTGATCCTTGTTGTACCCGCTTCTTCAAGGAAACTATTTATCCTGTCAGGTTCGATTCCTGTCTCTTCAAGAAAGCCGATTAATTTTTCGACCAGCTTTTCTTTTTGTTCGAGTTTCTCAACTCTCCCAATTTCTGCCAGACAAATTGAAAATCCCTTTCTCGTCAATCGTTCATCAGCGTTATCCTGCCTAAGCAATATCCGGTACTCCGCTCTTGCTGTAAACATCCTGTATGGTTCATCGATTCCTTTTGTAACAAGATCATCTATAAGGACCCCTATATATGACTCATCTCTTTCAAGGACCATTTCATCCTTACCTCTTAACTTTAATACCGCATTTATCCCAGCCATTAAACCCTGTGCAGCAGCCTCTTCATAACCTGTTGTTCCATTTATCTGACCTGCAAAATAAAGATGTTGTATTTTCTTTGTCTCTAGTGTATGCTTTAATTGCGTCGGTTGGAAAAAATCATATTCAATAGCATATCCGGGCCTGAAGATTTCTACTGATTCAAGTCCCTTAACTTTTCGTAATGCTTTAAGCTGGACTTCCATAGGCAGGCTGCTTGAGAATCCGTTAATATAATACTCTATTGTCTCCCTCCCCTCCGGTTCCATAAAAAGCTGATGTGCATCCCTTTCCTTAAACGTAACAATCTTATCTTCAATGCTTGGGCAATATCTCGGCCCTCTTCCTTTTATCCTTCCCGTAAAAAGCGGGCTGAACTCCAATCCTTTCCTCAGTTCTTCGTGAACCTCTTCATTTGTATGAGTAATAAAGCAACTCATTTGTTTTTCAATGTTGCCTCCCTCTCCAAGATAAGAAAATGTCCTTCCTTCTTCATCACCCCTTTGTTCTGTCATTACTGTGAAATCAACTGTCCTTCCATCTATCCTGGCGCTTGTTCCTGTCTTCAGCCTTTCAACAGAAAATCCCAGGTCTCTAAGCTGATCACTCAGGCCTGTTGATGCCTGGTCGCCTGACCGTCCTCCTTTAATATTCTTAAAACCCACATGCATCAATCCGTTTAAGAAAGTGCCATTTGTCAGAATAACTGCTCCGGCAAAGAATTTTGTTCCAAAACCGGTCTCCACACCTACCACCTTGTCTCCATCGATCAATAATCCTGTTGCCAGCTCCTGCCATATAAAAAGATTGGCAGTCTTTTCAAGGACTTTTCTCCATTCGATACTGAATCTCTGTCTGTCGCATTGCGCCCTGGGACTCCACATTGCCGGTCCTTTTGATCTGTTAAGCATCCTGAATTGAATCATGCTTCTGTCGGTGACAAGGCCGCTCATGCCTCCCAATGCATCTATTTCACGTACGATCTGGCCTTTTGCGATTCCTCCCATGGCTGGATTGCATGACATCTGTGCCAGCTTTGTCATGTCCATTGTAATCAAAAGGGTTCTAGCTCCCATCTTTGCGGCTGCATGCCCTGCCTCACATCCTGCATGGCCGCCGCCAACAACAATTATGTCATAATTGAAATCCACTCAGCTCTCCTTTCCAAATTCCTTCAATATTTTCTCCTGACGACCGAACATTAAATCCTTAGCTTTTTTACTTTCATCCCGATATCCACACAGATGAAGAATTCCATGAATCATCACCCTCAACAATTCCTCCTTCATACCCATATTATAGAGAATAGCATTATTTTTTAATGTTTCAACACTTATGTAGATTTCACCATTGACAATATTTCCTTTTGAATAATCAAATGAAATTACGTCTGTATAATAATCGTGCCGGAGAAATTTCCTGTTTATGTCCAGGATAGTGTGATCATTTGTAAAAATAAACTTAAGGTCACCCGGTACTTTCTTTTCGTCCGTGATGACCTTATCAATAAATTTCCTTATTTCCCTTGTCCTATTAATCCTGAACTTTATCTTATCATAATAAATTTTAATACTCAAGTAGTTACCTCCTTAAAGCTCATTGTTACACTGTTACCTTTCTCATTAAACTTAATTGAATCAGCAAGCTTTGTCATTAAGAATACACCTCTTCCGCATAATTCTTCAATATTCTCAGGCTTTGTAGGATCGGGAATTTTCTCAGGACTAAATCCTTTACCCTCATCTGTAACTGTAATCTTTATCTCATTATCATTGAATTCTATTTCTACATCTACAAGCTTCTGCGGGTCGGCCTTATTCCCATGCGTAATTGCGTTATTTACTGCTTCCAGTGAGGCTACCATAATTTTCCCATAGTCATCCTGCCTGACGCCAATTGCTCCGGTAATTTCATCAATTGCATTTTCAATAATTCTCAGGTTGCTCATCCTGGATTCAATTTTCAGCCTTTTGTACATTTTAGCCATTCTGTTGCTATATTTCTATTAAACCACAAAAGTTATGCAATTTCTAATTTTTTTTTGAAATCCACAATTCCGGATCCAAATTAACTTTCTCTTCAGTAACCATAAATTTGAGAACTGCCTCATTGCCTTTCTCGCTGTCATTATAAACAGTGCCGATTATTTGTTTGGTATCAACCTTATCTCCGGTCTTAACACCCACATTAATGAGGTTTGAATAGACTGTAAAATATTTTCCGTGTTTTATTATTATCGACATGTTCAAACCCTGAATTGAAAAAACTCTTGCCACCGTTCCTTTAAAAACACTTCTTACAGGAGTGTTCCCCGAACTTGTTATTTCAATATCGCCGTTATTTTCCTTAACATATTTTAATACCGGATGATCATGAATTCCGAAATGACTTGTGATAACTCCTTTCTCGACCGGCCAGGGCAACCGGCTCCTGTTTTCAAAAAAGTTATCGCTTATAAGTTTCTGTTCCGGTGACAGATCAGTTGTGGTGGCTTTCTTTTTTGCCTCTGTTAAAAGCTTGCTGATCTCAGATTCAATTCTTTTGGCAATTCTTTTCTTATCTTCAAGCTCGCGCTGTAATTGCCGTTCTTTACTTCCCAAAGATTTCACAACTTTTTGCTGCTTATCCTGCTCTCCCTGCAAAAGATATTTCTGTTGTTCTTCCCTTGATTTTAGATCAGAAATTTTGGACATATCTTCTTCCATTTTCCTCTTTGAGACCTCTATTTCGCTTTTAAGTTCCAGGATAATTTCAGATTCCTGGCGCCTGAATTTTGTAATCTGCTGAAGGTATTTCAGCCGCTTATATCCCTGATTGAAATCCTTCGCTGACAAAACATATCCTATTTCTGAATTTCCTTTAGATGTCCTGAACGAACTTAATACCGCTTTTTCATAATCTTGTTTCAGAATAAGCAAATCACCCTCCATCATATTAATAGCCAGTGTGTTAAGATCAATTCTGTCATTTAACAGTAGTATTTCATCCTGTAACCCTTTCAGAACAGATTCCCGCAGGTTTAACTTTCTGCCAATAATTTTTAATTCATTTAAGCTTTCATTCTTCTCTTTGGCGGTTTCTTTTAACA
>JBGPAF010000170.1:0-4724 GCA_041480535.1 Bacteroidia bacterium | reverse complement strand
CTGACGAACATACCCGGCTTCAACAGGTCATTACGGTTGGGAAGTTCAAGTTCAGCAATAAATGACCGTGTTGCAGAATTGACAGTGGGAGCTTTCCTGAATACCGTACCGGTAAACACTTCACCATCATACACATCAGCAGTAATACTGGCTTTCATCCCACGCTTTATTAAAGGGTAATATTGTTCAGAAATGGCAACATTAACCTTTAGCGGATTTACCTGCATCAGAGTCACAACGGCTGATCTCCCTGATTGGGTGGTTGGTGAACCTGAATAAATCTCACCGTTTTCAAAGTATTTACCTGTTATAATACCATTGAAAGGTGCTCTCATCAGCGTATTCTCCTCCATGAAATCAACATTTGTTTTAGTGATATCATATTGGGTTTTCATCTGGTCGTATTGCTGCTGTTTAACACTTCCGGTGGCGAGCAATGTATCAAGCCTTGACAGGTCTTTTTCAAGATTTGCAAGTTGAAGTTTCAGCTGGTAAAGCTGGGTGCGGTCCATCAGGAAAAGCTGATCTCCCTTGCTTACTCTGTCACCGGTTTCAACATAGATTTTATCTATCCTTCCGGGAGTTGAAGGAGCCATATTTACTTCTTCATATGGTAATACAGTTGCAGTGTAATCGATCGTCCTTGCAATTTTTGTTTTTGAAAGCGTCGTCACCTTAACAGGTATTGCTGCTTTTTCAGCAGCTGGAGTATTGGCAAGTGTACTGGCTGCTTCATTGCTTTTCTTTGACGAACAGTCTGAAAGGATCAGACCGCTTATCAATATTACCGAAATTGACTTTAGGTATTTCATTATTTTGCTGTTTAATTATTTCTGATTTGATTACATGTTATTTAAAAGCTTATCTAGAGCGACCTTTGTCTGAAGCAGGTTCATTAGTGCTGAAACATAATTATTTTCAGCTTGTAAGTAAAGACTGTTTGCCTGCGTCAGTTCAAGACTTGAAGCCATTCCCTGTTTATATTTGTTTTCTGTGCTTGCATAAACTCTTTTTGAGACTTCAACGTTTTCTTTCTGACTTATATACTGAAGGTTTGCATTCACCAGATTGTATCTGAGCTGCTTCTCCTGCAATAATAGCTGCTCGGCGACCATATCTTTTATAGTTTTTGCCTTCTCAAGATTTATCTGAGCCTGCTTTATTCTTGCATATCTCTGCCCGCTGGAAATTATTGGAACCGAAAGCGACAGACCTGCCATGGAATTTTGGAACCACCTTAGGTCAGCTACTTTGTCACCCATTCCATTTGTACCGTAGTTATAAAATCCTGCAAGGGTTGGAAGAATCGAAGCCTTTTGTGATTTCAACATAAGGGAGGACATCAGTTCTTGTCCTTCAACAAGCTTGTAGTCAATATTCTGTGTATGATCAAAATCCTGTGATATCAACGCTTCAACATTTATTTCATCTGTAAGACTCTCAAGCGTCTCTGTAAGCGTAATATTTGTTGTTGCAGCCACACCCAGCTGGAACCGGAGGATGTTGTAGTTTAATTCAATAGTCCGCTCAAGTGAGCTTCTGTTATTTTCACCCATATTAACGTTGGAAACCATCTGGTCAACATCCGTCGATTCAGCCATACCTGCCGAAAACATCGCCTTTGTAGATTTAAGAGTCTCATTCAGGTTTGCAATATTGCCGTCGAGCAGTTCAAGAGACTTTTCCGAAACAAGTATCAGGAAATAAGCAGAACTTACTGATTCTTTTGTATCAAGCTCTGATTTCTGAAGGCTCTGCTGACTCAGTTTTTGTGCAAGCTTTGTGGTCTCAATGCCAATGTACAAGGGAGCATTAAATATCAGCATGGTCGCATCCACTGCGGCGCTTGAATTGAATTGGGAACCGAATGTCACAGGTATTTTTGTGCCAGGCTGGCCAAAGAATTCACCGGGTAAAAGTGTGGTCATAAGTTTCAGATTATCAACAAATGAAGCTGATGCACTCACCTGAGGCAATGCAGCTGATATAGTTTCCCACAGGGCAGCTTTGGATGCCTGAATATCAGATTTGGCATTGAGTACCATTTTGTTATGACTCAGTGCATAATCCTGCGCTTCCCTGAGTGAAAGCTTCAACTCATTGCTTTCCTGCTGAGCTTTTCCTGCACTCCCTGTCAGTAAAGTGAAAAAAGCTGCTGCAATTAAAAATTTAC
The DNA here is from genome assembly GCA_041480535.1 of Bacteroidia bacterium. Classification (GTDB taxonomy): domain Bacteria; phylum Bacteroidota; class Bacteroidia; order Bacteroidales; family VadinHA17; genus LD21. Next base: position 2,551 of record JBGPAF010000170.1, on the reverse strand, counting down.
TTTTCATAAGATCTGTTTTACACTTCATTTTAATAATTAATCCTTTACCATTTATCCTTACTTCTTTTCGTAAAAGTTTATAAGATCAAGACCTTTCCGGGTTGAAATACCCCTCAGATAATTGATATAAAAATTTCTTATTACATCCTTATTTGTAAAATCACCCGGAGGAAAAACATTCTTGTCGTTTGACATTCTTGCAACCTCAAGCAGGCATTTGTTTGTTATTTCAACATCAATATCATCCCTGAAAACACCTTCTTTAATTCCCCTGTTCAGGATTTCAGAATTATTTGAGAAATACGGCAGTTCAATCAGCTCTTCAGGATTTTTTTGAATATCCCTGTGTAACCTTTTCATATCCATTTGAAATGCCGGGCTCAACCTTTGAAAATGATCCGTCATTAAATCAAGTATTTTAAAAATAGCTTCTATGACATTCTCCGATTCAGTGAATACTTTTGTCATTAATTCACGCTGCTTTTCAAGCATCCATTTAAAAACTCCCTTAAGAAGTTCATCCTTATCACTGAAAACTTCATAGATTGTCCTTTTTGAAATACCCAGCTGGGAAGCCAGCATATCCATAGTGACTGCTCTTATCCCGTATGTCCGGAACATCATCGCCCCCTCTTCAATAATTTTTTGCCGGTAATCCATGCTTCAAAATTAGACAGCGCAAAAATGTGAAAACTTTTTTAGTTTACAAAGTTTTCTTAGATAAATCTCGATTTAATTCTGTAAAAGGCGGTAAATTACCGGTGAATAACGAAAGGCGTTAAGGCGTTAAGGCATTAAGGTTTTAAGGGCTTAATGCACAAAGGGAAAAGACATATTGTACAATATAGGCAATATTAAAACCTTTACGCCGTCATGCCGTAATGCCGTCACACCGCTAAAAAGTTTTATGTCATGAATACAGCACAAATTATCTACCATGTTGACGCGTTTACATCAGAGCCTTTTAAAGGCAATCCTGCCGGAGTATGTATTCTCGATAAAGAGATGCCTGATGAATGGATGCAGAATATTGCTGCAGAATTGCATGTTTCGGAAACAGCATTTATCTCGGGCGGAAAGGATGAATACCAGATACGGTTCTTTACACCCGAATCAGAAATACCATTATGCGGACACGCAACTCTTTCGTCGGCCCATATAATGTTTGAAACAGGCATTGTTAAAAAGAATGAAATAATTACTTTTTCTTCAAAAGCAGGGATCCTTAAAATACGTTACTCAGACGGCTGGGTGGTCATGAATTTCCCTGCCTATGAGCTTTCCCCTGTCCCTGTTCCTTCCGATATAACCAGGTACATCGGCACTAAACCTGCTGAATTATACCGGACAGCTCATGGATGGACCTTTGCACTTCTTGAAAATGAAGAAGAGGTACTAAGAATGAATCCCGATTTTAAAGCGATGAAAAATACAATATACGGGGACCTGATTGTTACATCTCCATCATCAGATCCCTGTTATGATTTTTGTGTCCGTTGTTTTGCTCCTGCCCTTGGCATTGATGAAGATCCGGTAACCGGTTCGGCACATTGTGCGCTTGTACCGTTCTGGCACAAAAAGACCGGCAGAAAAGAATTTACATCACACCAGGTATCAAAACGGGGTGGAATCTTAAAAGTTACACTCCTTGGCGACAGGGTTGAAATAGCCGGGCAGGCAAAAACTATTTTCAGGGCTGATTTACTTATTTGATAATGGTACGGGGTGCGAGGTGCGGATTTAAATTCCCCCTTTGAAGGGGGTAGGGGGATGTAAAACACGAAACAATAAACTTAAAACTATAAAACCTATGAAATCCAATCCTGAATTAAGAATCACTGAGCTTGGACTTGAACTGCCTGCAGCTCCCAAGCCAATGGGTGTCTACAAACCAGTCCTTGTAATCGGCAATTTCCTTTATATATCGGGGCAGGGCCCCTTAAAATCGGATGGAACACTTATCAAAGGCAAGGTCGGAAAAGAACTCAGTATGGAAGAAGGCAAGCTTGCTGCAAGGCAGGTCGGACTGGCTATGCTTTCAACAATCAAGGCAAATATCGACGATCTGAATAAAATAAAACGGCTTGTAAAAGTCCTGGGAATGGTGAACAGTTCTCCTGATTTTGACCAGCATCCGGCTGTTATAAACGGATTCAGCGAACTTATGGCTGATGTTTTCGGAGATGATAACGGAGTGGGCGTGAGAAGCGCTGTTGGTATGATCCTTCCTGCCAATATTGCAGTCGAGATTGAAGCCATGTTTGAACTTTACCAGTGAAAAGATGAGTGATAATACAGACACCTTGAATCCCTGGTACAGGATTAATAATCCTGATGAAGTAACCTCACCTTCACTGCTTGTTTATCCTGACCGTATTGAGAGCAACATAAGGAAAATGATCGCTATCGCCGGTGATCCAGGCAGGTTAAGGCCCCATGTGAAAACCCACAAGATGCCTGAGATAGTCAGGCTTCAGATGAAATACGGCATCAATAAGTTTAAATGTGCCACAATTGCTGAAGCAGAAATGACTGCTGCATGCGGGGCAGG
>JBGPAF010000169.1:0-4764 GCA_041480535.1 Bacteroidia bacterium | reverse complement strand
GGATGGAGCTCTGACATTCAATATTAAAGGACTATGCATGTTAATGCTTGCAGTCTGTTCCGCTTCCGGGTACAACCTTATCCTCAGCAGACTTGTCGGAAATTATGAACCAGCTTTTATTGTTACCGTGCAGAATACCATAGGTGCAATACTTTTTCTGCCTGTTTTCCTTATTTTTGATTTTAAGGATTTCGTGAACACACCCTTCACTTTAAATTCCTTTGTACCAATTATTGAACTTTCTGTCTTTGCTTCATGCGGGGCGTTTATCCTTTTTGCTTATTCAGTGAGGAATATGGGCATAACAAAAGCAAATGTATTCACATATTTTATACCTATTTTCACAGCTTTTTTATCTTTTTTTATCCTTGAAGATAAACTGACCATCCAGAATATCATCGGAATGATAATAGTTGTTTCAGGACTGATAATGTCACAGATGAACGGGCGTCCTGAAAAAACAGATGATGCCATGATCCTTACAGGTAAAACTGCCTAGTTTTACCTGTGCAACCAAATGTTGTATAACAATGTTATATCCAGTAAACTGCCTGTAAAAATCATATATTTACAGTAATGTTCAGATAATGGTAAAACGAACTGCGATTATATCATTATTCAGCCTGCTCACAGCAGTGACTTATTCACAGACGGGCGGAGATAATATTTATGAGTTCCTCAACCTGACTCATTCGGGTCTTGTTTCATCTCTTGGAGGTTCAAATGTTTCGCTGGCAAAAAGGAATCTGAATATGGCATGGCATAATCCTGCACTTCTCGATTCAGGGATGGATAGAAGCCTTGCTTTGAATTATGTCAATTATATGGCGGGCATAAATTACGGCCTTGCAATGTATTCGCGATCGCTGCAGAAAGCCGGAAATATTGCTGCAGGAGTAACTTATCTAAATTACGGCACTTTTACAGAAGCCGATGCTTCAGGAAACATAACCGGTTCGTTCAGCGCTTCCGAATCGGCTTTCTCAGTAATTTATTCCCGTGAGCTTGATTCAATGTTTTCTGCAGGAATAAATTTCAAACCTGTTCTGTCACATCTTGAAAAATATACTTCAATAGGATTTGCGTTCGATTTAGGAGTTTCGTGGCATGACCGCAAGAATATTCTGTCGGCAGGATTGGTAATAAGGAACATTGGCTATCAGATAACCAGGTATGCCAGCGAAATGCGCGGCAGACTGCCTTTCGAGGTAATGGCCGGAATGTCGGCAAGGCTTACTCATGCTCCGGTCAGATTCTCGCTTACTTTAAGGCATCTTGAAAAATATGACCTGACAGATCAATATTCATCGTCCAGGGACAAAAACAGTTCCGTGACATCAGAGATATTTGAGAATCTGATGAGGCATGTTATCATTGGAACTGAGATAATCCCTCATAAGAATTTCTATCTTAGCATGGGTTACAATCATCAGAGAAGAAGCGAGTTGCAGACAGAATCAAAAGTCGCCGGAACGGGGTTCTCCTGGGGATTCGGGATCAATACCTCAGTACTGAATATTGAATTCGGACGCGCTTCATATCATCTTGCAGGATCGTCGAATCATATTTCATTAATAATACGGCCGGATCTTTTGTACAAAAAATTCAATGGCCCCCAACCCCGCCAGCTGGCGGAGGCTTTTAGAAAATGATTACCTTTAAGTCCCTTTTAAGGGATTCAGGTGCAGAAAAAAATTATGAACAAAAAACTGATAATCGCGATTGATGGTTATTCCTCATGCGGCAAAAGCACTTTTGCAAAGGCAATTGCCAAGGAGCTGAACTATATTTATATTGACAGCGGAGCCATGTACCGTGCAGTGACACTTTATTACCTGAGAAAAGGATACACGGGAAAAGGTGACCTTAGAATGAACAGCATTCTGGGAGACATTAAAGATATTGATATTCGTTTTGTCTATAATCCGGATATACTTGAATATGAAACATTTCTGAATTCAGAGAATGTAGAATGGGAAATAAGGGGCGTGGAGGTATCATCTTATGTAAGCAGGATCAGCCAGATCCCTGAAGTGCGCTCACGTATGGTTGAGCTGCAAAGGCAGATAGGAGTTTTCAAGGGTATTGTAATGGATGGAAGAGATATAGGTACTGTGGTGTTTCCTGATGCTGACCTTAAGATATTTATGACTGCCTTGGTTGACATAAGGGCCAAAAGAAGATTTGATGAGCTCAAACACAAGAATATTGAGGTTGAATTTGAAGAGGTAAGAAGAAATATAATTGCGCGCGATATTGCTGATGAAAATAGGGATATAAGTCCACTTAGAAGAGCAGAAGATGCGATAGTATTGGATAACAGCAGGATGACGGTGCCCCAGCAAATGGAATGGGTGATGAAAATTATCAAAGACAAGTTAAATGGAGGTCGAGATTGATAAAAAATCCGGGTTTTGTTTTGGCGTCCGGAATGCAGTCGAAATAGCTGAGAAAGCTCTTCTGCGCGGAGAAAAGGTTTTCTCGCTGGGACCTATAGTCCATAATGACAAAGAGGTGGAACGCTTATCTTCCCTGGGACTGGTATCCATCGATCATGAACAGTTTCATAAATTAAGGGACTGCAAGGTCCTGATCAGGGCCCATGGAGAACCTCCCGATACATACCTGACGGCTGAAGAGAACAATATTACTATCATTGAGGCAACATGCCCGATAGTGAAAAAGCTGCAGTCAAAAATAAGGGAGACATGGTTAAGGATAAAAGAGGACAAAGGACAGATTGTTATTTTCGGCAAACCAGGACATGCGGAAGTTGTTGGTTTGCTTGGTCAGACAAACAATGAAGGAACTCTTATATCGGCTCCTGCTGACATAAATAAAATAGATTTTACCCGTCCTGTAGCTCTTTTTTCACAGACAACAATGGGCGTAAATGAGTACTGCAATATTAAAGAACTGATATTTAATAAGATGAAAGAACAGGGGGTCATAGATCCCGTTCATAATTTTATTGTTAACAATACTGTTTGCGGACAGGTTTCTAACAGGGAACCTCATTTGATATCCTTTGCTAGAGAACACGATGCAATAATTTTTGTCAGCGGGAAAGAGAGTTCAAATGGCAGGATGCTGTTTTCGGTATGTAAAAGCGTAAACAATGACACCCATTTTGTTTCCTCTCCTGAGGAAATTGATAAATCATGGTTTACCGGGAAGAGATCGGTTGGGATATGTGGAGCGACCTCGACACCGAAATGGTTGATTGAGAATATAAGGGATTATATTTCAAATATCTGATTATGATTACTTTATATCCTTTAAAAAATATGACTTTATTATTAAGTTTGTGCATTTAGGAATGTCAAAATCAAAAGTTTATTTTACGAATCTCCGGACCAGTCCATCGGTAAACCTTCTGAAGAAGCTTGAAAATCTGGTAGTAAAAGCAGGTATCGTCAGCATAGATTTCCAAAAGAAGATTGTTGCCCTGAAGATCCATTTCGGCGAACCCGGTAATCTTGCATATTTACGTCCAAATTATGCTGCTCATATTGTCAAATACCTTAAATCAAAGGGGGCTGTACCATTCCTGACCGATTGCAACACATTGTACTGGGGCAGACGATCAAATGCACCTTCACATATCGAGGCAGCCTTTGAAAACGGCTTTAATCCGATTGCGACCGGCTGTCCGGTGATTATTGCCGATGGAATCAAAGGAACTGAATTCAGGGAAATCGAAGTTAATCTTGAACTTTGCAAATCAGCAAAAATAGGTTCTGCTATTGCTGATGCCGACATAATAATCTCATTAAGCCACTTTAAGGGACACGAGCTTGCCGGTTTCGGAGGAGCGCTGAAAAACCTGGGAATGGGCTGTGCATCTGTAGGAGGGAAATTATTCCTTCATTCCGGCTCCTCTCCACAGATACATGAGAAAAACTGCACCGGGTGCCGGGTGTGTGAAAAGTACTGCGCACACAGTGCCATAAAGGTTGGAAAAGACAAGATCGCGCATATCGATTACAAAAAATGTGTCGGGTGCGGACAATGTGTTGCAGTGTGTCAGTATGATGCCTCCCGGGTTGTTTGGAAGAGCTCCTCGGAAAAAGCCTGTCAAAGAATAACAGAATATGCTTTCGCTGCAATAAAGGATAAACCCTCTTTCCATGTCAACTTTATTATGAATGTGTCACCCGATTGTGATTGCTGGGATTCAAATGACTATCCGATAGTACCAGATCTTGGAATGGCCGCTTCATTTGATCCGGTTGCGCTCGACCAGGCATGTGCTGATATGGTAATGGCGGCGCCCGCACTCCCCGGAAGCAAAATTATGGAAGTCAAAAGCGAGACAGATATGCGAGGAGAAGATAAATTCAGACACGCACATCCCGATACATTCTGGCAAGCAGGCATTGAGCACGGAGTAAAAATAGGACTCGGCAACAGTGATTATGAGTTAGTCACTATTTAACTAATAAGACATAGTTTGATTTATCTAATAACCTGATTAATTTTGCCCCTCATTTTATACAAGTCCTAATGAATGCAAAAACAAAAATTGCCATCGAAGGGAAAGACGCCTACATTCTCGACGACACTGGTAGAGAAGTAAAGATGCCCATCGTGAAGAAGACGAAGAAGTAGTGGAGTCCCCCGCACGTGGAATTGGTTACGAGTAACCGGAGATTTGAAGTAGCACTTCACTTGTCTGGTAAGCGCGTTAATCAGGCATGTGGATTACTTCCGAGTTGCCCGCAATCTAGGAACAGTCCTAAACTGTTTAGCAACCTAGCTCGG
>JBGPAF010000168.1:0-4771 GCA_041480535.1 Bacteroidia bacterium | reverse complement strand
GGGACGATGATCCAGAAGCATAAGCTTCAGGAAGCGGATTTCCGCGGTGAACAATTCAGGGATCACCCCAGGCCGCTGAAGGGTAATAATGACTTGCTGTCACTGACAAAACCTGATGTGATCCTGAATATTCACAAAGAATATCTGGAGGCAGGCGCTGACCTGATCACAACAAATACCTTCAATGCCAACAGGATCTCCATGGCTGATTACGGCATGGAAAGCAAAGTTTATGAAATGAACTTTCAATCGGCAAAATTGGTTGAAAAGGCAATTACTCAGTTTGAAAATTCTGCCAGTCCTGAAACTCATTTCATTGTTGGAACACTGGGTCCTACAAACAGAACGGCTTCAATGTCGTCCGATGTTAACGACCCCGGTGCCAGGTCAGTTACGTTCGACCAGCTGGCTGAAGCTTATGCAGAACAGGCCAGGGGACTTATTGACGGCGGAGTTCATATACTTCTTGTTGAGACGATATTTGATGTGCTGAACTGCAAAGCTGCACTTTTTGCAATTGATACTGTCTTTGAGGAAAAAGGAATCCGTCTGCCGGTAATGGTTTCGGGGACCATCACCGACGCCAGCGGCAGAACGCTTACAGGTCAAACTCTGGAGGCATTCCTGATCTCTGTTTCCCATTTTCCTTTATTTAGCGTTGGTTTGAACTGTGCCCTCGGAGCAGAACAACTTAGACCTTACATTCAGGAGTTGTCGGCAAAAGCCGGATTCTATGTCTCAGCTCATCCAAATGCAGGATTACCGAACCAGTTCGGTGAATATGACCAGTCTGCAGAGTTCATGGCTTCCGTTGCTGAAGATTTTATGAAGGAAGGATGGGTGAATATAATCGGAGGATGCTGCGGTACCACACCTGAACATATCCGTAGGATTGCAGAGAAGGCAAAACAATACAAACCGCGTAAAAAACCTGAAATTATAAGGTACACCAGGCTCAGCGGACTTGAGGCACTTACAATAACTCCCCAGACTAATTTCGTCAATATAGGAGAGCGCACAAATGTCTCGGGGTCAATCAAATTTGCCCGTCTCATAAAAGAGGAGAAATATGATGAGGCTCTGGCTATAGCACGGAACCAGGTTGAGGGAGGCGCACAGGTAATTGATATCTGCATGGATGAGGCAATGCTCGATTCCGAAAAGGCAATGGTGAAATTTGTAAATCTCATCATGTCAGAACCGGATATTGCAAAACTGCCGCTGATGATCGACTCCTCAAGATGGAGCGTAATTGAATCGGCATTGAAGTGTATTCAGGGCAAATCGGTTGTCAATTCGATAAGCCTTAAGGAGGGGGAAGAAGTCTTTCTCGATCATGCCCATAAAATCAGAAAATACGGTGCAGCCGCAGTTGTGATGCTGTTCGATGAAAAGGGACAGGCTGATACCTTTGAAAAAAGAATAACGGTTGCAGAAAGATCGTACCGTCTTCTCCTTGAAAAGGCAGGATTCCCACCTGAGGATATAATCTTTGATCCCAATGTGCTTGCCGTTGCCACAGGTATTGAAGAGCACAATAACTATGCTGTTAATTTCATCAGGGCAACAGAATGGATCAAACAGAATCTGCCTTATGCAAAAGTAAGCGGAGGAATAAGCAATCTTTCATTCTCATTCCGCGGCATCGACAAGGTGCGCGAAGCCATGCATTCGGTGTTCCTTTACCATTCAATAAAGGCAGGTCTCGATATGGGTATCGTCAATCCGGGTATGCTGCAGGTTTACAGTGAAATTCAGCCCGATCTTCTTCAGCTCACTGAAGATGTTGTGCTTAACCGCAGAAAGGATGCCACCGAAAGACTTGTGAAATTTGCTGAGGGATTAAAAAACGAGGGTAAGAAAGAGGAAAAAGCTGATGAGTGGCGGTCACTTCCGGTACTTGACAGGATCAGGCATTCCCTTAAGCGTGGACTTGATGAATTTATCGCACAGGATATCGAAGAGGCCCGCCCCCTGTTTTCGCGTTCCATTGAGATTATCGAGGGACCACTGATGGGAGGTATGAATGAAGTCGGCGACCTTTTCGGATCAGGAAAAATGTTCCTTCCTCAGGTGGTAAAGAGTGCCAGAGTAATGAAGAAGGCAGTTGCTGTTCTGTCGCCATATATTGAAAGAGAGAGTGAGGGGGAGGAAAAGAAAACTGCCGGAAAGATACTACTTGCAACAGTAAAGGGAGATGTTCATGATATCGGCAAGAATATCGTTGGTGTTGTACTTTCGTGTAATAACTACCAGGTCATCGATCTAGGTGTGATGGTCCCTGCTGATAAAATAATCGACACTGCAATAAATGAAAAGGCTGATTTTATAGGTCTCAGCGGATTAATAACACCATCGCTTGAAGAGATGGTCCATGTTGCTTCGGAAATGCAGAGGAGGAAAGTGGAAATTCCACTGTTAATAGGAGGAGCCACAACTTCGGATATCCATACTGCAGTGAAGATCGCACCTGCATATTCAAATACAGTCGTTCATGTGAAGGATGCTTCAAAGGCGGCAGGAGTCATCTCTTCCCTTCTCCGGGAAAACAGATCGGAATATGCTGATGCAGTCAGGGAAAAATATAAGAAGATGCGGGATGATCATAATTCCAGAAAGTCAGAGAAAAAATTGCTGACAATTGATGAAGCACGGAAAAACAGGTTCTTTACCGACTGGAATTCAGCCAGGATTCACACGCCTCATAAGCCCGGAATTCATTTAATTGAAGAATTTGATCTCAAAACACTTGCAAAATATATCGACTGGACTTACTTCTTCTTTGCCTGGAAGCTGTCAGGAAAATATCCTGCAATCTTCGATGATCCTGTTAAAGGGGAGGAAGCAAAAAAACTATTTGATGATGCTCAGAAGTACCTTCAGGAGATAATTGACAGGAAGCTTCTGAAAGCCAATGGAGTTTTTGGTTTATATCCTGCTGTTTCCAATGGAGACGATGTGAAGGTTCTTTCATTAAAGGACAAAAGTGACGTTAAAACGATTTTCAGGTTCTTAAGGAATCAGGAACAGAAGGAAAGAGGAGTTCCCAATCTTTGTCTTGCTGATTTTATAGCTCCGGAATCAACCGGTCTTGTTGACAATATCGGTGCATTCGTTGTAACAGCAGCACTTGACAATGAGGCATTAAAGAGTTATAAGGATGATGATTATGCGCTGATAATGATTAGGATCCTGAGTGACCGGATTGCAGAGGCAGCCACGGAATATCTTCACGAACAAATCAGAAAGAAATATTGGGGCTATGCTGCTGATGAAAATCCAGGGATTGAGGATATGCTAAAAATAAAGTACAGGGGAATAAGGCCGGCACCGGGTTACCCTGCCTGTCCCGATCATACTGAAAAACGTGTTATCTTTGACCTTCTTGATGCAGAAAGGCTGACGGGAGCGGGGCTGACAGAGAATTTTGCAATGACCCCTCCTGCAGCTGTCAGCGGTTATTTCTTCTCGCACCCGGCATCGGTCTATTTCAATATCGGGAAAATAGGAGAGGACCAGCTGAAGGATTATGCATCACGTAAAAAAATGACAGTTGAAGAGGCTGGCCGGTGGCTTGCTCCTAATTTATGATGACAGATTTATGAGTGTAATTGATAAGATCAGAAACTCGAAGGGCCCGTTATTTACATTTGAATTATTACCCCCTCTCAAAGGACACAGCATCGAAAGAGTATATTCAACGATCGACAGGCTGATAGAGTTCAATCCTGCATATATTAATTTTACATCGCACCGTAACGAAACGATGTATCGTGAAAGGCCCGACGGTCTGCTTGAAAAAAGAGTGGTGAGAAAACGGCCCGGGACAATCGCGCTTGCAGCCGCAGTAAAATACAAGTACAATATACCTGTTGTACCGCACGTACTCTGCGGCGGATTTACAAAAGAAGAGACAGAGAATGTCCTTATTGAGATGAATTTTCTGGGGATTGATGATGTGCTTGCCCTGAGGGGCGACCCCCAGAAAGGAAGCCGCATTTTTATTCCTGAAAAGGAAGGGCACATGCATACATGGGAGCTGGTGCAGCAGATTGTCGATATGAACAACGGAAAATATCTTGATGAGTCGCTCGAAGATACTGCTCCGACATCATTCTGCATAGGTGTTGCCGGATATCCTGAAAAGCATTTCGAAGCCCCAAACAGGCAGGTTGACCTTGGGAACCTTAAGCATAAGGTTGAATCGGGAGCCAGCTATATTGTAACCCAGATGTTCTTCGATAACAAGAAGTTCTTCAGGTTCAGGGATGAATGCAGGTGTATCGGCATAGACGTCCCGGTAATTGCAGGCATAAAGCCGATATCAGCTTTGAACGATATTAATTTACTGCCGCAGACTTTCCATATCAATATGCCTCATGAGCTTGTACTGGCCCTTCAGAAATGCAAGACTGACAAGGATGCAAGGGAGGTGGGCATCGAATGGGCTGCAATGCAGTCGAAAGAGCTGATCAAAGAGGGAGTTCCGGGGATACATTACTATACTCTGGGGAGGTCGGATAATGTTGCGAGGATCGTGAAGGCAGCTTTTTAATTTGCTCAAAAAATTGTACGGGCGTTGCGATGATCGTCAAATCATCGTTCTGATCTGTTCAAAAATTTGTACGGGCGTTGCATGCAACGCCCCTACCTATAATTTGAATGCCTTCTTAATTTTATCTACATAATCCAGCTTCTCCCAGGCAAAAAATTCGACCTTCTTTGTGTAGACTTTTTTCCCGTTGCCATTAAGGGTTTTAGGTTTGGAGCC
>JBGPAF010000167.1:0-4774 GCA_041480535.1 Bacteroidia bacterium | reverse complement strand
TGATTTTCCGTCAATATACAGACCTATGAATATTTACGAGAAAGAGGTGATGCAGTTAAGCATCGAGAATATCTATTCCGATTTCGTCAGCAAAGTGTCGGTGGGAAGGAAAATGTCAGTTGCGGCTGTTGACAGTATAGGACAGGGAAGGGTATGGAGCGGAACGGACGCATTGAAGATAGGACTGGTTGATACAACAGGCGGATTAAGAGCTTCCGTGGAAGAAGCCGCAAAGCTTGCCGGGGTTGATACTTACTCTATCAGAGAACTGCCTGTATCAGAAGATCCTTTCACCAAAATAGTGTCGCAGCTAACTGGTGAGATCAAAATGCGGATCTTAAAAAATGAACTTGGAGAGTATAAAAAATTCTTTGATGAGATACAGGAAATAAAAAATCTCTCGGGGATACAGGCAAGATTACCCTATTTCATTGAGGTCCATTAATATATGGGAAGCAGAAGATATTTCGTTTTATATCCCTTTTCAATTTTGTACCGGCTCATTACAGATTTCCGGAATCTGCTTTATGATAATGGTATCTTATCTTCTGAAGAATTCAAAATACCTGTTATCTGTGTCGGCAACATCACAGTTGGCGGCACAGGGAAAACTCCTCATACAGAATACATTATTGATTTACTCAGGAAGGAATTCAAAGTGGCTCTCCTGAGCAGGGGTTATAAGAGAAAATCTGCAGGATTCAGAATTGCAAGCATGTCGTCCACTGTCATGGAAATCGGTGACGAACCCCTGCAGGTATTCCGGAAGTTCCCTGAAATTATTGTTGCTGTCGATACAAACCGGAGGAATGGCATCAAAACAATAATGGAACAACATCCTGAAACAGATTTGATAATCCTTGATGACGGATTTCAGCACAGATCTGTAAAACCCGGTTTATCAGTTCTCCTTACTGATTATAACAGACTGATAACTAAGGATTATCTGATGCCTTACGGAAAACTTAGAGAAAACAGCAATAACAGAAAAAGAGCCGGCATAATCATTGTTTCAAAAACACCTGAAGAGACTCAGGAATCAGCGATGACAAACATAATGAAGGATCTGCACCCCGGTCAGGGACAAAGTATCTTTTTCTCCTCAGTTTCCTACAGTGATCTTACTCCATTGTTTGAAAACTCAGTTTCAACAAGTTGCTGCCTTTCGGAAATAAATCCCGATAACTATGGAGCCGTTTTAATTACAGGCATTGCTGTTCCTGATTCGCTGTGCATGTTCATTGGCAAATATTTTACAGAAATTGTTCATTTGAATTTTCCTGATCATCATTACTTCAGCGAAAATGATATTGAAAATATCATATCAGCATGGAAAGGTCTCAGTTCAGAGGAAAAGATCATCATCACCACTGAAAAAGATGCTGTCAGGTTAAGGGGATTTACTAATATTGAAGATTCATTAAAGAGTGCCTTTTATTATATTCCGGTGGGGTTACATTTTCTGAAGAATGAAAAACATAAGTTTGACAATCTGATATTTGACTATGTTCGAAAAAATAAAAGAAACAACAGAGTTCCTTAAGGCAAAAGGGATAGTAAATCCTGAGGCAGGGGTAATCCTTGGTACGGGTTTGGGCGGGCTGACTTCACGGATTGAAAACAGTTTCGAGATCGACTACAGGGATATTCCCAATTTCCCGGTATCGACAGTGGAAGGACATGCCGGAAAACTTATTTATGGTGATTTCGGAGGAAAGAAGATTGTCGCCATGAAAGGGCGTTTTCATTATTATGAGGGATACAAGCCTGATCAGATTGCATTGCCTATACGTGTTCTGAAATTTCTCGGGATAAGGTATTTGTTCCTTTCAAATGCTGCAGGAGGAGTAAATCCAACGTTCCAGATTGGCGACATAATGATAATTACCGACCATATAAATCTTATGCTGAATCCGCTTATGGGGCAGAATGATAACAGGATTGGAGCCCGTTTCCCGGATATGAGTCAGGCATATGACAGATCGCTTATTGATAAGGCGGTAAGAATAGCCGGAGAAAACCGGATCAATATCCATAAAGGTGTCTACCTGGGAACACCGGGCCCCACTTTTGAAACTCCGGCTGAATACAAATATTTCAGGACGATTGGTGCGGATTCTGTAGGTATGTCAACGGTTACTGAGGTTATTGTTGCCAGGCAAATGGGGCTTCCATGCTTTGCAGTAAGCATAATTACCGACCTTGGTGTTGAAGGGAAAATTGAATACACAACCCACGAAATCGTTCAACGTGAAGCCGAAAAAGCTGAGGCTAGGATGACGACAATCATGACGGAGTTGATATCGTCTTTATAAAAATCATCACCTGATAGTTTAACCCCCCCGCCCCCCAAAGGGGGGTTGGGGGTTTATCTTCTTATAACTGTACAGACTTTTTTCCGGTTTTGGACTTTGCCGGAATCATCAAAAATGGAAATCAGAATTATATAGATCCCTGTGCTTACCAGCTTTTCATCTTCAGCAGTTCCATCCCATACTATTGATGCCTCCGGACCAGCAAGCAGGTTATCAGTTAATTTTTTAACAAAGCTTCCGGTCTCATTAAAAACAGTGATTGATATAACATTCCCGGTACCTGTAAGTTTCAAATCAATAATTAGGAAATCCTCATCCCCGTCATTATCCGGAGTGATCCTGGTTGATGAAAAAACTACTTTGTCATTGCTTTCAGATTGTTCAGATAAAACCGAATTGGGAGCTCCGGGGGTGCCCCATCCTGATGCCTCCGATGCAGAATGCCACTGTGATTTATCGGCCGACGAACCTTCAGTCCTTATCTTCTCAAGCGATATTCCCTCATTTCCGCTGAGAAGGAAATAATGCATGTCTTCATTATAAACCACCTCATCAATTTTGTCAAGCTTGCGGTCATAAAGTATCAGATGTCCATTATCGTCAGGCATTGACGGAAGATGTGAAACCCCAAATAAGTTATATGGATCTGAAGAAAAAAATCTGCTAGACAGACTTTCCCTGTCAGTTGTGATTGCATAATACTCTCCAGGAAGAATGCATCGTTTCTCAGCCGATACAAAAACAACTGACGATGTATCATTTAATTCATCATTTACGGAGACAAGAATAAGGTCTGAAGCATCAATGACCCTTTCTGAATTGTTATAAAGCTCTATGAAATCCGGTTCTCCCGGAAAGGGATTAAATAAAAGTTCATTAAATAGAATATCTCCAACCTGTACCGGATCAGGGATACCAAAGCTGAACTCATTTCTCTGCATCCGGTTACCAGCAAAGTCAGTTATTTCATCTCCGGCAGAAAGTGTATAGATCCTGCCATTCTGAAGTGGCTCCCGTAGAATAGCCATATATTCCCGCATAAGGGGGTCAGAAGGTAAAAGAGCGCTAACCCCCGAACCTTCAATCTCAATATCAGTTATGTTTTTGTCCAGACCTGTAACAGTCTCAGAAAATTTAATAATGATATTGCTGCTGTCAGCCGGAAAAATGTTTTCAATCCCTGAAAATAAATAATCCGGGTTTACACCCGAAACAGAATTTATCTTTCCCGGGGTTCCTCCTTCCTTTGATAACGATGCATGCCAGTTACCCTCCTGATAAAAAGGAAAATCAGCATCAACAATTTCGAGCGACCAGCCTCCACCGTCCTTCAAAGCATCTTCGTACCAGTCAGATGAGTATTCAATCCCATGAATCAGTTTTGATGTGTTGTCACTTATAAAAAGTATCTTTCCTCCATCTGTCAGAGCAGGAAAAGATTTTAATCCTGTTGTTTTTCCATAGCCATTAAAAAGCAGTGTGTCCTGTAACTGGCATAAAATCATGTACTCTCCCGGGAGAATAATTTTTTCCGGAAAAGTGCAACGGGTATTGTCGTCTGAGAGCGACCAGCCCTTCATGTTGAATGCATATTCGGTCCGGTTAAATATTTCAATGTATTCTTTGGCCGGGAGAGTGACAGCTGGAAAAGGATCAGCCATTATTTCAGTGATAATTACATTCCCCGGATCAACCCTGTCAGACAGGTTGCCGGATTCGAAATTTTTCATAGTCTGGCCGAATGCCGTTACAGGCATTAACAAAACCAGCAAAATAACTTTATTCATGCAGCGAGACGAATTGAAAAAAGAGTTATTTTTGACAGCTTTTTCTAAACATAAATATAAATAATTACTTTAATCCTTACAAATTAATTATGAAAACAGCTGTTGTTGGGGCCACCGGAATGGTTGGCCGGACAATGATCAAGGTTCTTGAAGAGAGAAACTTCCCTGTAACTGAGTTAATCCCTGCCGCTTCGGAGCGTTCAGTGGGTAAAGAGCTGATTTTTAAAGGGAAAGCTGTTAAGGTTGTGAGTGTGATGGAAGCAATAGAAGCAAAACCGGTTTTTGCAATATTTTCAGCCGGCGCCTCCGCATCGCTGGAATGGGCACCTGCATTTGCACAAAACGGGACTGTGGTAATTGACAACTCGTCAGCCTGGAGAATGGACAAGAATGTTCCGCTTATTGTTCCTGAAATTAACAGTCATGCAATAAAAAAGGGAGACAGGATAATCGCTAATCCTAATTGCTCGACGATTCAGATGGTAGTGGCCTTATGGCCCATTTACAAAAGGTACGGAATAAAAAGGATAATCATTACTACCTTGCAGGCTTCTTCGGGTGCTGGTAAGGGTGCTGTCGAGCAGCTTAAAGAAGAAACTGTAAGCCTGTTAGCCAGTTGGCCAGTTCTCCAGTTAGGCCGGCAAACCGGCAAACCGGTAAACCGGCAAACAG
>JBGPAF010000166.1:0-4782 GCA_041480535.1 Bacteroidia bacterium | reverse complement strand
TATACCCAATAAGAGCAAAGAAAAGGAAGGTGCTTATTTCCATTATCGACAGTGATACTGCTATTTTAACCAGGTTTCTTCTGGTTATTACCCCATATAACCCAACCAGAAATAATATGAAACACATTATGTATGCAATCATTTAGGTGACTCCTCTTTAAAGATTATTAATGAAAGAAATATTATAAATATAGATGCTGCAACCTCGGTTCCGACAAAAATATTGTAAAGAGGCAAAACACCCGCGCTTACAAGATGTCCGACAATACCTTTAGGAAGAAAATTGTTGAAAAAGATCTTTGTCCCAAATAAAAAGCCTGAAACGGCAATCATTATTACCAATATAGTGGCTAAACTTTCAACAATTGTTGTTCTGTTCTCTTCTTTTACAAGCTTCAGAAAATCACCGCCATAAGCCAGTGTTACGAGTATAAATGACCCTGCAATAACTACACCTCCTGCAAATCCTCCTCCAGGTGTAAGATGCCCATGAACGATGACATAGATTCCATACATAAAAACCATTCCAGCGATAAGCTGAGTGGTCTTTTTTACTATGATGGTCATTCCTTTCATCTGGTCGTTTTTCATTTATTGTTTCTAACCCACCCCTTTTCTTTTATTTTTTTCCTTTGATCCTTAAAATTGTCAGCACTCCAAGAACAGCTGTAACAAGTACAACCGCTTCCCCCATTGTATCGTAACCCCTGAAGTCAAAAACTACACCGGTAACAAGGTTTGCACTGCCTGTTTTTTGTGCGGCACCTTCGATATAATATTTTGCCATTCGTAAC
This sequence comes from Bacteroidia bacterium, assembly GCA_041480535.1. Lineage (GTDB taxonomy): Bacteria > Bacteroidota > Bacteroidia > Bacteroidales > VadinHA17 > LD21. The sequence continues at coordinate 3,988 of JBGPAF010000166.1, read as the reverse complement.
GAACTCTTTCCGAGGACATCGAGTGACTGAATTGATACTATAAAGAAGTAGAGGAGTACTACTAATATTAAAACGCCGGTTATTGCAGAGATATATCCCTGGGTATCAAGCTTTGAATATGGTTCTTCCCGGGAACTGTTAAGAATAACCGCGACCATAATTATCAGAGTTATTGTATCAACCACGATCTGAACAATTGCCAGGTCGGGAGCTTTTAATAACAGAAAACATATCACCAGGCTGTATCCAACAATGGCACATGCTATAACTGACGAAAGAAGATCCTTTGCATGGATAGCATACAATGCCCCTAAAATCATGAATCCTGTTACAATTGATATGGCTAATTCCATTTCAATTTTTGTTAATTATATCATAATGAGTAGCATAATAATTAAACCTGCAAAAACCCAGATCACATAAGCTGGTAATACACCAGTGTGGGCTTCACTTAACTGATGGCTCACCCAGAGTACAAAATTCTTTGAGATATCATAAATATCGAACCATTTCTTTTCAGCTTTTTTATACATCCAGGAAAAGAAACCAATCTCACTAATTGTTTTGTAAAATTCAGGAGTCGGATAGCTGGTTTCGTCCTGGATCTTTTCCCCACCAATAAAACTATCCTCGGTCCTGAATTTTTTCAGGCCGGTCGCCAGATATATTATTATGCCAAGAACAATTGAAACCAGAACAAGAAGCGATACCAGCGATGAATTCCAGAATCCTGTGAACTCGAATTCACCTGATACCGGCATAAATACCTTTGGTACAATAACATTGGTAGCTAAAATTCCAAATACGATGCAAAACAATGCGAGGATTAATAATGGTAACCACATCAAAATCGGAACTTCCTTAATATTCTTAAAATCAGGTTTGCTGCGACTAAGGAATATTCCTCCGATCAGTTTTACAAAACTGGCAAGTGTAAGTGCTGATCCCAGAACGGCTAATCCAAGCCATAAAATCCAGAGTTTATTTGGCAGATCCGATCCGGTCCCGAAATCTATTATACCCTGGTAAATCATCCATTTTGAAGCAAAACCGTTTAAAGGAGGTACTCCGGAAATAGACATGGCAAAAATCAGGGCTGAAAAGAATGTTAATGGCATTGTTCTGGAAAGGCCACCCAGATCATCGATATTTTCTTTACCGGTTCTGTATTCAATACATCCTGCTGAAAGTAATAATCCGCTCTTATACAGTGCGTGGTTAACCATATGAAATAATCCTGCAGCAATTCCTATTGGTGAACCAAGCCCCAATCCAAGAATCATGTAGCCTACCTGCGAAACTGCGTGAAAACCAAGAAGACGTTTATAATTATGCTGTACAAGAGCCATCATGACAGCACTGATGATCGTTATCACTCCAATAGACAGGAGAAGTAAAGTCAGCCATTTATTGAGTATGAACATTCCACTGGTCAGTCTTGCAAGGAAATATATGCCAAGCAGTTTGTCAAGCGATGCAGGTAAAAGTGCTGAAGAAGATGCCGGAGCATTTTGAGCATAATCTGGAACCCAGGTATGAAATGGGAAAGCACCTGCTTTTGTAAAACTGCCGATCATTAAAGCCAGAAATGCTGTTACGGTTAAAACATTATCTGTGGGTAATGCTGTAGCGCTAATATTTAATGATCCTGTTAATCGCCAAATCAATGCAATACCAATTAACATTATTGAATCTGAAGCACCGATCAGAATCAGAGTCTTTTTTGCTGTGGCAGAACTTTCTTCGTTATTACCTGGAATTAGCTTGTATAGGGTTATTCCAAGGATTCCCCAGAATGTAATGAAAAGCAGAAGATTATCAGCTAAAACTGCTCCATACGAGCAACCTATTGTAACCAGAAAATACGGATAATAATTTTTAGCCTTGCCTTCTTTGATATAAACCAATGAATACAAAAGAATAAGAATAGAAAATATACTGATAAATATTAAAATAAGCTGGCTCAGATTGTCTGCGTTGAATATTGTGTACCTTCCGGCATCCTTCATGAGATCGATCCCGAAAAGGGAAAGACCTGCTCCATGTGTCAGTTCACTGAGGGTGCCTGCTTCAATATTCTGTGTGTAAATTAAAATTGCCAGATATCCGGTGACTATACTGACTACAAGGGAGAAAATACCTTTGACAGTTCTCAGTTTGTCGGGAACAAGGAAAAGCAGCAGGCCTGAAGCGATCGGTAATAGAATTATGCTGACAATTGCGTTCATTTGTTTTTCTTAAGTTCTTCCATTAAATCGTGTGATTTGGATATTGATCTGTCAATCAGTTCTCTGGCATTCATTATTTTTTCACCTGAATTTGCATCATAAACAACAGCCATCCTTTCAGTGCAACAGTAACAGGGATCCACTCCTGCAAGGGTTATTGTTGCATCTGCTATAGTCTGGCCTATGCACGATTTCTTAAAGGTGGCAATATTGACATAGCTTGGGGCTCTTATCTTATGCCTGGCAGGAGAATTTGAACCATCAGACACAACAAAGTGAAATACTTCGCCCCTGGGAGCTTCTGCACGACCGTTTCCTTCACCTTCCGGGATCTCATTTACCTTTACATTAATATCACCCTCTTTCTCCTTTTCAAGTCCTTTAAGGCATTGTTCAATTATTGAGATTGATTCATACATCTCAAGCAGTCTTACCTCTGCCTTTGCAAAAACATCACCTGTCTGCGCCGTGATAACCTTCCAGTTAACCAACGGGTAAGCAGCATAAGGGTCATCTTTCCTTACATCAATTGCCACTCCCGATGCTCTGGCTGTGGGACCTACTGCGCCATAATCAATAACATCCTGTTTTGTGAGAATACCTACACCTTTCAGTCTTGCATGGATAACCGGGTCGTCCATGACTGCACCTGTAAGAAGATCAATTTTGGATTTAGCATCATCCAGTATTTTTCTGATAGCAGCAATCTTATTGCTTTCTATATCCCTGCGAACTCCCCCGACCTTGAACATTGCATAACTGTTCCTGTTGCCGGTTATCATTTCGAACAGGTCGAGTATTGGCTCCCGGTACTTCCATGCCCACTGGAACACTGTATTATATCCGAGAAAATGCCCGGCCAGTCCCACCCATAGGAGGTGACTGTGTATGCGTTCGAGTTCTCCTATTATCGACCTGATATATTTTGCCCTGTTGGTAGGTTCAATGCCGACTATTTCTTCAACAGCATTTGCGAAAGCAAAAGGATGAGACGTTGAACAAATGCCGCAAATACGTTCGACAAGAAAGAATACCTGTTCGTATGTCTTTGATTCACTTAGTTTTTCAATGCTCCTGTGATTATAACCTGTTACCCACTCGATGTCTTTTACGATTTCACCATCACAATACAGTTTAAACAGTTCAGGTTCTTCCTGAAGGGGATGATACGGGCCAATCGGTATGAGTGTCTTTCTGCTCATTCTTTCTCCTCTGAATTTGATTTAAATTCTTTACGGTAAGGGTAAACTCCTTCTGCCCAGTTCCCTTCAGAGATCAATTTATCCTGGTTTGGATGATTAAGGAAATTAATGCCAAAAAGCTCATGCATCTCCCTTTCGATCCAGTTTGAAGCATTGAACATATTGGAGAGCGATTCCACCTCCGGATTATTCCTGTCGAGTATAACATGAAGATTAAGTATCAACCCGGCAGAATCCTTGCTGAAATGATAGTGGATCTCGAAGCCTCTTTTTGTATGAATGGCTGAAGCAATGATGAATCTGAATCCGGCATCCTTGTATAAATACCTTGCCATTGGCAGCAATGTATCAGATTTGACTGTAACTATAATTCGCTTCTGGTTCTTTACAGTCACCTCACGAATACCAGTTTTAAATTCCTCCTTCAGCTTTTCTATGATCGGATCGTTCTCCATTTATTTTATTTTTCCTGCTTTTACGCCTTTATACCTTTACGCCGTTAAGCCTTTTGTACTAGTTTGACAATGCCTGCGATAATTGCTTCAGGTTTTGGGGGAC
>JBGPAF010000165.1:0-4793 GCA_041480535.1 Bacteroidia bacterium | reverse complement strand
TATAATTTATGCCCAGGTTTTCCTGAAGAATGACGAACGAACGATCTACAACATAGTTTACCAGGACGGGAAAGATGGTCCGCTGTTTGTGAAAAGGTGTGCTATTACAGGGCTGACACGCGATAAGGAATATAATCTTACTAAAGGAACCCCCGGATCGAAGATAATCTATTTCAGCCCCAATCCGAACGGTGAAGCTGAGGTTATAAAGGTTCATCATAAGCCCAAGGCAAGGCTCAAGAAACTGATTTTTGAATTTGATTTCGGACAGCTTGCAATCAAGGGAAAGTCCTCGATGGGGAATATTCTTACAAAGAATGCAGTTCATAAGATTGCGCTGAAGGAGAAAGGATTATCGACTCTTGGAGGAAGGAAAATATGGTTCGATGATGCGGTATTCAGGCTTAATGTGGACGGTCGGGGCCTGTACCTCGGGGAGTTCAGCGCTGACGATAAAATACTTATAATAACCAAGAACGGATATTTCAGGGTTACGGGCTTTGATCTTTCGAACCATTTTGAAGATAATATCCTTTTAATTGAAAAATATCGTTCCGGCAAGGTTTATTCGGTTATTTACTGGGATGCAGAGCAGAAATTCTATTATGTCAAGAGATTTACAATTGAAGAATCAGAAAAGCCTCTTTGCTTCATTAATGAAGATCCGGAATCGAAACTGATAAGTATTACTGAGGTTGAATATCCCCGGTTTGAGATACATTTTGGCGGCAAGAATATAGACCGGGAGAACGAAATTATTGAAGTGGCTGAGTTCATAAATGTGAAGAGTTACAAAGCCAAAGGGAAACGGCTTACCAGTTTCATGGTCGACAACATCCAGGAAATTGAGCCGGTAGTAATAAAGGAATCAGCCTCAGAAAGAGAAGAAGAAGACGATGAAGAGCCTCTGCATCCGGATATTAAGATAGATCCGGCGCAGATGAAGCTTGAGCTGTGATGCAACAAGCCACCAAAATATTCCTTATTGGATTCATGGGAAGCGGGAAATCGACTTCAGGAAAAAAACTCGCTTCGCATCTAAACTGGTCATTTATTGATCTTGATGAAAAGATTGAAAATATGACAGGTATGAAGATAAGAGATATCTTTTCTGAAAAGGGAGAAGCTTTTTTCCGTAAAACTGAGTCGGAAGCCTTGCATGGAATGGTATCTGAAACAAACGCAGTTATTTCAACAGGAGGCGGTACTCCCTGCTTCGGCGACAATATGGACTTTATGCTGAGTAACGGGCTTACTGTTTATCTCAGGATGACTCCGGCCAGTTTAAAGAACCGCCTTGAAGATTCATCTGATCACCGGCCGTTATTAAAGGATATCGGTAAAGAAAGATTACAGGAATATATCACAGCGAAGCTTTCAGAACGCGAAAAATGGTACTCCAGTGCAGAAATAATTATAGATGGTTTTAATACTGATTTTTCAGTTTTATACTCGTTGGTTAAGAAATGGATTAAGGAGTGATTATTGATTTTAATTTCTTAATTTAGGATGTTTATTTAATACTGCCAGGTTTATGGGAAACAGGCCGTTTATAATCCCCGTTCAGAAAACGAAAGAATTGCCGGACTTGACTGAATGGGGAAATCTGAAAAATATATTCTCAGGGAAAGTTCTTTTCAGATCGAAATTATACTATCTGGAAACAGGCGATTTATCGGTACTTGACATTATTAATAACAAATGGTTCTATGAGGAATTATTTGCGTATGCAAGCGATAATCAGGATATCAATCTGATTCCGGCCCTGAAGAAGATCGCAGGATCAGGAAAATTTGATGAAAGCGTCCGCCAGCATGCTTCTGAAATTGAGGAAATAATTGAGGACAGAAGTAACAAAAAGAGTTACCTTCAGGCAAATACAGTTGAAAGAGGTGAGGAAGAAAAGGTTGAAAATGCCCGTAAAATTCTCGCCGGGACAAGATATCCCCAGACCACGGAGATCCTGAGACTAATGAGGGACAAATCGCTTGAAGTTAAACGAATGGCGCTGGTCCTCATTGGAAAATTCAAAATGACCGACATGATCCAGGAGGTATGCCAGTGTCTTAATATTCATGGACTGGAAGATGATGCTTTCTCTGTAATTCAGAGTTTTGGCAGCTCAACAGGAAAGGAACTTGAAGGGTGCTATCTTACAACTGCGGGAAATTTACCTGTAAATAAGGCTGTACTGCGGCTAATGGCAAAAACACACCCTGCCGGCAATATATCCATCCTTGTTGAGAGGCTATGGTCAAATTCACGACAGATCAGGGAATTGGTGCTTAAGACTCTTCTTAATCTGAAATACAGCGTAAAAACAGAAGAAAAAGAACGCCTGAAAAGGAATATTTTTGAGACATTCGATACACTGACATGGATTATTTCAGCACTGGTTTGTCTCAGGAACAATGACAATGCATCTCTTTTTGCAGAAATGGAAAAGGAATATTCACAGTGGAAAGATTATCTCCTTGACCTTCTGAATCTAACGTATGACAGGATTATTCCGGGTGACGGAAAAGATAAAGCCGGAAAGAAGGATAATCTTGATAAATCTATTCCGGAACTGGCTGGCATCATTTACGATAACAAGGCAAAACCCGAAACCGGCAATTCACCTGACCAGGGGAATTATGAAAAAAAACTGAAAAAACTGCAGCGCTATTTTTCCTGTGAAGTGCCGGGGTATAAAAGTCTTCTTGAAGATGTTATTAATTGTGACTACAATCTTTTAAGTGTCTGGACCAAGGCGTGTGCATTAAGGAATATTGCTGAGATCGATGAAGAAGATCTTGGCGAATCGGTAGTTGCTTTGCTTTTCAGCCCCGAAGGTCTGCTTCGTGAAGAGGCAGCACGGCTGATAGCCAGGTCGGGCAGAGAACTCTTCAAGACCGCCTCGGAGCGTATCCCGGAAACCAGAAGGAAAAAACTTGACAGGATAATTTCAGGAGAAATAAACGACAAAGAGATGGTTTATGAAAAAGTGAAGTTTCTTTCTTCCTGTTTTCAGGATGTAAACAAAGATGAATTGCTTTTTCTGGCAGAGAAAATGGCATTTGCCAAAAATGATCAGCGAGGAATTTATTCACAGCCATTCAATTCAATACTGTGGTCATTCTCAAAGGAAAAATCCGATCCGGAAGTTTTTATAAATCTTGAGGAAAGCACTGACCTTAGCGGAGTCATCAAGGATATAAGAAGTGGATGTTCTATATGCTATGTTTTGCCGCTGGACTCAGTTAAAGATTTTAGGTTTCAATATCCTGAAAGTTCTTTTGGGATATTCAAATATATTGACAGTAAAGAAGATTAATTTTTAATCACTTATGGTTTCAGTAAAAATAAAAGACGAAAAATTCAATCCTTTTCCCGGATTAAGGCCTTTTACACCAGAGGAAAGTGAATATTTTTTCGGGCGTGAAAATGAAAGCTCGGAGATCGCCGGGAAGCTTATCCGAAACAGATTTGTTGCAGTTACTGGAGCCTCTGGAAGCGGTAAATCGTCACTTATACTTTGCGGTGTCCTGCCAAAAATAAGGAGCCTTTCTTTGAAGGGAACAGGAATCTGGAGGATTCTTACAATGAAACCAGGCAATGATCCTTTTGGCAATCTGACTGATACATTTGTTAAAAATATATTAAGCTCTGACCAGAAAGAAGAGTACAGGAGTGAAATTCTGAAACTTTTTAAAGATAATCCTGATGGTATTGCTGAGGTAATTATAAAACTGTTATCGGAAATTAAGGGCAAAGTACTTTTATTTATTGATCAGTTTGAGGAACTCTTCAGATATGGATCGCCGGAAACAGGTATTGGCACCGGCGCGGAAACTGCAGCCTTTGTCGATCTTTTAACACATTCCATCACTCATAATAATCCCGATTTTCACCTTATAATTGCTATAAGATCTGATCTTATCTCACTTTGTGAACATTACAGAGGATTTACAGACCTGCTCAACAACAGCAACTATCTTGTTTCAAGGATGAACAGGGAACATTTCAGGGAAGTTATTGTGGGTCCGGTAAAGAGTGCCGGGGCAGAAATTGATAACGATCTTGTTGAGCTCCTGATCGATGAAGTAAATGACCGGACCGACCAGCTTCCGGTATTACAGCATGCCTTAATGCGGACATGGATGCGATGGAAAGAGATGGATGAGCCTGAAAGGCCGATAGACTATACCGATTACAGTTCCATTGGAACAATGAAAGATGCCATTTCCCGTCATGCCGATGAGATTTACGAAAGACTAAGCCAGAACGGGAAAAGGATATGTGAGAAATTGTTTAAAATCATTACGGGTAAAGGTTCAGATAACAAAGGTGTCCGTTATCCTTCAAATATTAAAACCATCAGATCCGCTGTCAGATGTACAGTTGATGAGTTGATTGAGGTGATTGAAAAATTCCGCAGTCCTTCCATTTCTGTCCTGACACCCCATTATTCGATCCCCCTTGATGATGATTCCATTATTGATCTGTCGCATGAAAGCCTTATACATCTCTGGGACCTGCTGAAGAAATGGGTCGATGAAGAATCTTCCTCGGTTCAGATGTATCTCCGGCTGTCTGAAGTTTCAGCTTTATATCAGCAGGGTAAAACATGTCTTTTGAAACAACCCGATCTTCAGCTTGCAATCAACTGGCGGGAAGAAAATAAACCATCTCTGTGGTGGGCGCAGAAGTACAACCCTGCTTACGAAAGGGCAATGGTTTATCTCCGTACCAGCGAAAAGGAGTTCATTGAATCGGAAGAAAGAAAGGCAAGACATAACAGATGGAGATTA
>JBGPAF010000164.1:0-4818 GCA_041480535.1 Bacteroidia bacterium | reverse complement strand
CTGACATAAAGAGTAGTATTAAACAGAAGGAGTAAAAGACACATTCAGAATATTTTATCGATATTTGTTAAAACGTTTCGAAAATCGGCTTCTGATATCAAAGTGAACAGATCACATTTGAGGTTGTTATATGTATAAACACCTATGAAAAAACCACTTTTATTTATCCTCATAATAATGATCTTCACCTCAGCCAATTCCCAGAAAGTCCCAGCTGTCGTTTCCTCTGTTGACCTTAACAGGTACAAGGGCAAATGGTACGAAATTGCTCGTCTCCCAAACTATTTTGAGAGAAAACTGACATGCACTTCTGCAACCTACACCCTCCGCGACGATGGAAAAATAACGGTACTTAATGCAGGCAATTATTTAACAGATCCTAAAAAATCAACATCGGTACAGGGTGTTGCCTGGATCTCTGATAAAAATTATCCTGCAAAACTTAAAGTGCAGTTTTTCTGGCCGTTCAAAGGGGATTACTGGATAATGGAGCTTGATAAAGACTATAAATATGTTCTGGTCGGCGAACCGTCATATAAATACCTGTGGATCCTTGCCCGTGAGAAAAAACTTGATAAAAATATATTGGATCAGCTATTTAAAAAGGCATCAGATGCAGGTTATGATCTTTCGGATATCATTATGACCCCGCAAGAGTGTAACTAACGTCTTATTCAATAGAACTTAAGGCAGGCAGGCATCTTTACCCTTACAGAATCGAAGGCGACTGACGGTAATCCTGTTTTCTTATCTATCCTGAAAATCGAAATGTAATTTGACTTCTGGTTCCCGATCAGCAGGAATTTTCCTGTCGGATCGATTGTAAAGTTTCTCGGCCAGTTACCGACGCAGGATGTTTGCCCAACCAGAGTTAACAATCCGTTATCTCCGACCTTAAACGTCACTATAGTATTTTCTCCGCGGTTGGAACCGTAGAGAAATTTCCCGTCTTTTCCCAGATGAATATCAGCACAGTAATTATTCTCAGTAAAATCCTTCCTGAAAGTGGGCAAGGTCTGTAAAAGTGAAAGTCCCTTTTGTTCATCAACATCAAATACTGCCATTATGGATGCTAGTTCATTTATTACATAAAGCCTGGAACCATCATCATTGAAAACAAAATGACGTGGTCCGAACTTAGTGGGAAGTTTTGCAATGCCATTTTCAAGCTGCTTTAGCTTACCTTCTTTTGTGTCAAAATCATAAGCAACAACCCTGTCAAGTCCAAGGTCGGTCACATATACATGCTTACCGGCCGGATCGTGGAGAATCATGTGAGCATGCGAACTGTCAGGCTTTTCTTTAACATACAAGATAGTATCCGATATGGTTTCAGGCACTCCATTATTGCCGAGTTTAACAACAGCTACAGAACCATTCGGGTAATTTGCAGTGAACAGGTAACCGCTGTCAGCTGACATTGAGATAAAACACGGACCTCCGTATGGGATAAGCATGTCATTCAGCTTTTCAAACCGGCTGTTTTTGTCATCATATTTAAAAGTAGTCAGTCCGCCTCCGGACTGGCCCCTGAATTCCATGACCTCATTCAGAACGTAAAATATATTGTCCTTCTTCGAAAAACAGAAATAGGATGGGCTTGGACCAACGTCCGACTCGGAGATAAGCTTCAGATCACCATTCCTTGCGTTAAAGCTGAAAACCGATAAGCCCTTTTCTCCATCCTTGTTGGTGTAACCGCTAGCTATAAGCTTGTATTCCTTTTTACACGAGGTAAAGGTAAAACCAATGAAAATGATAAAAAAGGTTATTAATTTAAAGTGTGTTTCCATAGTGAGTTATGTGTTTAGTATTAATTTCTTTTTTACCACGAGTGACACGGAGTTTCCACTGGGTTGCACTGTTTAGACCTGCACAAAATTTTAACCCCGTGATTTTACTCTGTGTCACTCTGTGATCCCAAGTAATCGGGACCGTGGTGAATAAAAACAAATTAAATAAAGTTCCGGATTGCTGACCTGTACTTTAGTTATTTCTTGGCTTCCGGTGCCGGGGGAACATAGGCTTCACCTGCTATCGGAACATCTTTTGGCATATCAACAGGACCAAATGCAAATACGGTTGGACCAAGCTTAAGGTCGGAGTTCATCATCTCCTCATATGTTGTTTCTTTTCCTGTATAAGCTGAAATACGTCCCATAATGCCAATCATCGTTGAAATAGCGGTATTTTCAAGTTCGTTGAACACTTTACCGGTACGTATTGCTGTTACAAGATCAATATGTTCCTGAACATAAGGATCAACACTTACACGATTCGTGGGTTTTCCGTCATTATCAAGAGGATATTCATATTTCCACAATTCTGTTCCTGCCAGATCGAGGACTGTGCTGTGGCAGTCGGTAGAACCTTTTGCTCCCTGCAATCTCTCTGAAACATTGTTAGCGCATCCGTTTATCTGACGGCACATGCTGTGAACATGCATACCGTTTTCGAAAGTATAATCAACGCTGAAATTATCATACTGGTCACCAGTTACACGACGGAGTCTTGAGCCCATTCCTACAGCTTTTACAGGATGTGTGCCGAAGAACCAGTTCATGACATCAAGGTTGTGAACATGTTGTTCAACAATGTGGTCACCTGATAACCATGTCCAGTTGACCCAGTTTCGGATCATCCACTCCATCTCGCTCCATGTTGGATTATTGTCACGGTGCCATAGTTTACCGCCGTTCCACCATACATTGCCTCCAGTAAGGTCACCTATCAAACCCTGCTGAACCTGCTGCCAGTTGGCAACATAGTCGCGCTGGTGGCGGCGTTGTGTACCTGTTGCAATGCTAAGTCCAAGTCCTTCAGCTTTTTTGGCTGTAGCCATAACAGATCTCGCGCCGGTGGGGTCAACACAAACAGGTTTTTCAGCAAAAATATGCTTCTTGGCCTGAACAGCTGCAGCCAGATGCTCCGGACGGAAATATGGAGGAGTTGCCAGTATGACAATGTCAACTCCCGAATCAAGAACTTTCTGATAAGCATCGAAACCTACAAAGCAATTTTCAAGAGGAACTTCCTGGTTTTTTTCTTTAAGTATGTCCGCCCTGCATTGGTCAATACGGTCCTGGAAAGTATCAGCCAAGGCTGTGATCTGAAGGTTCGGACCTGCACTAAGGAAATTAATAGCTGCTCCTGTTCCGCGGCCTCCGCAACCGATTACGCCGGCTTTAAGCAACGGACCGTCGGGAGCCTGATCGAGAAAAGTGGGAACAGCAACGACTTTTTTTGTTTCACGGGCACAACTTGTAATTATTGTTGGCACTACAACACCAGCCACTCCTACAGTTGCTGCTTTGCCAAGAAAATTACGTCTTGAAATACTTGATTTTTTCATATTAGATCTGATTAGATTATAATAATTTAATATACCTGGTTTTCAAGGATACAGATTGTAACCAAATGTAAATATAGGGATTTAAAAAACCAAAGATTCAAGGGGATTTAAAGTTTTTTAACAAACCATCTCTCCACAAAAAAATCCGCCTGGGATTACATGTACTCACCCCCTTCATCCCCCTCTCTACTTCGTAAAGAGGGGGAAATCATTTATATTCAGTGCATTACTCCCCCTCTCTAATTCTTAGAGAGGGGGCGTAATGCATTGAATATTAATAAATTTCCCCCTCTTTACGAAGTAGAGAGGGGGAAAAAGAAAGGGGGTGAGTACATTAAAGTATTTTATTTTTCTTGTCTTTTATTTCATTAAAGACAGAGGTTGCGGTTGCGACAACTCCCGAAATGTCAGTTAGATTGGATGGAATTATTAATGTATTATTGGTTTTAGCCAGTTTTCCAAATTCACTCAAGTACTGCTCGGCAATTCTAAGGTTAACAGCGTTCAGACCGTTTTCTTCCGATATGGCAAGAGCAATGGCTCTCAATCCGTTTGCGGTTGCTTTTGCAAGCTGTTCAATCTCAGAGGCCCGGCCGGCAGCTTCATTGATACGTTTCTGCATCTCTCCCTCGGATTTCTTGATCAGTTCCTGCTTATCACCCTCGGCATTATTAATCTTTGCCTGTTTTGTTCCTTCAGATTCTGCAATGATTGCCCTTTTTTCCCTTTCAGCGCGCATCTGCTTTTCCATTGCATCTCTGATACTCTGAGGCGGTGAAATATTCTTTACCTCATATCTTGTAACTTTAACGCCCCATGGTTCGCTGGCCTTGTCGACAGCCTCAACTATTGATACGTTAATAGTTTCACGTTCTTCAAACGTCTTGTCGAGTTCAAGACGACCAATTACACTTCTCATGGTTGTCTGGGCAATCTGTATAGATGCAAATCTATAGTTATCAATACCGTATGAGGCTTTTTCCGGATCAAGTACCTGCAGGTACAGGATTCCGTCAACCTCCACGGCAATGTTATCGCGGGTGATACAAATCTGAGGAGCCACATCTATTGCCTGTTCCTTAAGAGTTTGCCTGTATCTTACTTTGTCAATGAAAGGAATGAGGATCTGGAATCCGGCAGTAAATGTTGCCCTGTACTTTCCGAGTCTTTCAACGATTATTGCAGTCCTCTGCGGGACTATCTTTATCATTGAAACGATGAGGATGAATCCGAGAAAGATTACACCCAAAAGAATTAAAGTGCTACTTGACATGTAAATTATTTTTTTGGTTTAACTTTTAAAATTAAGTTCTCGTTTTTAATGATGATAACTGCCTGTCCTTCTTTAATATCAGACTCAGATTCAGCATTCCATCTGGTTCCTTTAAACTCAACTTTACCCTTTTGGACTTTCCCAAAATCTGATATGGCAACACCTTCTTTTCCTGTAAATTCATCTTCAACTG
>JBGPAF010000163.1:0-4843 GCA_041480535.1 Bacteroidia bacterium | reverse complement strand
GGATTATATCAGAGTGTACCAATAAAGAAAAGTCTGGTTGCAGAGGTGTTAAATACCTCATGCAGAGAAGTTAAAAATTTGTTATAACTGCCTGATTCTTTTTAGTCTGGTATATTATTTGCATTACCTATAAAAACTAAAAATCAGAGGTTATGAAAACAATGAAATTTAAACAGGTAAGCCTCTTCTGGATCTTGGGATTATTCTTGATTTCTCTAAATAGCAATTCTCAGGAAAGTAAGTTAAGCCGTCAGGAACGGAAAGAGGTTGAAAAAGCCCAGAGGGCTGCAAACTTTTATATTCTGGATTCTCTTCTGAATGCCAAAAGCTTTGTACTTAAAGCAGATTTTCTCCAGAACAAAATTGGTGACAGGATAAATGTGGTCTCAACACTGAATTTTATAAAAGTTGACGAATCTAAAGGTACTTTACAGACCGGATCAAACTCCGGGATGGGATATAACGGTGTTGGCGGTGTGACAGCTGAAGGCAGCATTGGAAAATGGGTTATTTACAAGGATGAAAAGCATCAGATCTTCAGGCTGCAGTTCAGTCTGCTTACAAACATAGGCTACTATGATATTAACATGAGTGTCTCATCAGATAATCGTGCAAGGGCCACAATCAGAGGATTAGGGCGCGACCAGCTTACCTGGGACGGGCATCTGGAGACTATTGGCAATGCGAGGGTCTTTAAAGGACAGAATACTATTTAAGTAAAAAAGTCCACCTTCGTCCCGATAAATCGGGACTATGGTGGACTTTGTGGGTTGTACTGGAGTCGAACCAGTGACCCCTACCCTGTCAAGGTAATGCTCTAAACCAACTGAGCTAACAACCCTCTTAATACCGCAAAAATAATATTTAATTTATATTTATTGTTATCGGATTTTAATCTTAACTTCGGTAACCAGAACATATAACCTATAAAATATGGTATCACACGAAATTGATTATAAGATTATCGGAGAGGACATTCAGTTTGTAGAAATTGAACTCGATCCGGGCGAAACAGTTATCGCTGAAGCCGGCACCATGGTTTACATGGAACAGGGCATCAGCTTCGATGTTAAAATGGGCGACGGCTCAACACCCAATAAGGGTATTCTTGACAGCCTGCTCTCGGCAGGGTCGAGACTGATAGCCGGTGAATCATTATTCATAACCCATTTCACAAACAAAGGAACCGGCAAAAGCAAGGTTGCCTTTTCTGCACCTTATCCTGGGACTGTTGTTCCGGTTGAACTGAACCAGATAAGAAACACACTCATTGTTCAGAAAGACGGATTTCTCTGCGCTGCCTTCGGGACCAGGCTTTCAATAACACTTAACAGGAAACTGGGATCGGGCTTGCTCGGAGGAGAGGGATTTATCCTTGAGAAACTTGAAGGTGACGGCAGGGTTTTCATCCACGCAGGAGGAACAGTAATTGAGCGCCATCTGAATAACGAAATGCTTCGTATTGATACAGGATGTGTGGTTGCTTTTGAGCCTTCGCTCGATTTTGATATTGAATCAACAGGAAGCATCACATCAATGGTCTTTGGTGGAGAGGGTTTATTCCTTGCAACACTCAGAGGGACAGGAAAAATATGGCTGCAATCAATGCCGATACGCAAGCTTATCAGGGCCTTAGCACCTACCGGCAAAAATAAGGGAAAGGAAGCTGGTTCAATACTGGGCAACCTCTTCGAAAGGTAAATATTACGAAAAGTCAAATCCGGAGATATAAGCAGGAGCATCGTAAAAATACTCCTTCTCCTTATCTGTCAGATTTAGGAATCTGGCGTATACTAATCCGGGTTTTGCATTAAGCATACGGTTCAGGGCTCCCATTTTTACTCCTGACCGGAGTTTGTCATATAACTCACTGCGGTCGTCAAGCCATGTAAGTCCTGTAAAAAAACCTTCAGAAGCGCAGACCGATTCAAGAAGATCTGCAAGAAGAGTTTCCTTCCCCTTTTTGCAGTAAATGGCATCAAATACAAGGTGACGGAACTCTTCCGGATGAAATAATCTTTTAAAATATGGTGCCCTGGGAAGCACTTTCATGTAAATCCAGCCCCATATCCCAGGCATATCGTAAATTTTATAAGCTGACGGTATCGCACTAACTCCGGCAATTATCTCACCTCCTTCTTTCAGGACGTAGTATTTATCACCATAGAAAGCATAATCGGTACTGAAGAAAGAGTGACCCCGGTAATATTCAAGCAGGAGAGACTCCATTTTCTTCTTTTCTTCAGGTGTGCTGATCCTTGTAACCCGGCTGTCGGCTTTTGGCGAAAACCTGCTGAATGCAACAGTCAGAAATGACCTTATATATTCATATCCTGCCTGGCTGACCAGGTTCTTTGACCGTTCATTCATGCTTTCGACAAATGCATACATAATATGCTTGTCATTTTCGTTTATCTGTTTAAAATCAAGCAGATGGGGCTTACTGAAAATTTCGAGTGTCTTTTGTTTAAAAGTATCGTCTTTTTCAGGCTTGATAACCTCCCTTGCCTTTTTCTTCTTCCATGAGATATCTGACTGGTAAACCGAATGAAAAGCCAGGTACCTCAGATGGCATGAGGGATACCTGAGATTCCCCTGACCGGTGATCCTGTAACACGATCCGACTGTTCCTGTTATCTTGTTCTTCCTGTAAAGGGATATAAATCTTATCTGATCTTTATATGCAGCTATTCTCGCCGGAATATTCTGAAGCTGAAACCTCATCCCTCCTTCCGAACCCTGCACGGCGTGATTGAGGATATCCAGCATCCCCTCATTAGCATAATCGGTAACTTTTACTTCAAGTTCTTTATGTGTAATAATACTTCGCTCAAACATATATTTCCACGTATGAATTCTGTTACTTGGTATCGAGAGAACCAAATACCCTTTTTAATAATGGAGTAACTCTTGCCGAGACTTCTTTCCTGATCTTAAGCTCTTCAATTTCGACCTTTGAAAACATTCCCTGCAGAGCTTTTGTCGTGAGGAAGTCATCGAGGTCGGTATTTACAGGCTTCAGTCCGGCGAGTCTTCCTGCAACTGAGTTGGCAACAGAATTCCATTTGCCTGTAAGTGCAATCCATGATCCCTTTGTTGAAACATTACCTATAATATCTTTTTCGGTCGAATTCCGGATTTTTGGTTTGTATAAAGAATAGAGTTCATCATAAGTTGTGGATTTCAGGTAAGATGTTGCAGCATTGTCGGTACCTTTAAGTATATTGAATGCGTCCTTTATTGTCATCTGTGTAATGCTGTTGACAAATATTGGTGTGACTTCTTTGGCGGCATCTTCGGCTGCCCTGTTAATCCTGAGAATTACATCCTCAACCAGTTGTTCCCCGCCGGGGATTTTTGAGATATTATCTATTATTGTCTTTGCTTCATCAGGAAGCAGGATCTTGACGGCTGCATCTCCATAATATCCGTCTTCCATTGACAGTTTTTCAGCTGAAGTTTTGGCTCCCAGGGCCAATGCTTCCTTCAGGCCGCTGACAACCTCGTCTTCCGTCAGGGCAGCACTTACAGGCGATTGAAGGACATTAAGCAATTCTGCACATCCTGTAAAAACAGCTAATAGAACAAACAATAAAAAATATCTGACTCTCATAATTGAAGAATTTAAATTTAGTGCAAGATACAAATTACAACTAAAGTCAGAAAATGGTATTGTAGAGTGCTTCGGCAATTATAAGGTCCCCGGGATTTGTGATTTTTATGTTCTCCCTGTTCCCTTCAACAAGATGAATGCTTTCACCTGTTTTTTCAAGAATTGTGGCATCGTCGGTAAAATCAGGACTGTAGTCCTGAAGATAAGCTTTCTTAATCAGTTTCGCATCAAATACCTGGGGTGTCTGTATAATCCTTAAATAGTGTCTGTTAACTGGCATATTTCCCTGTTCGGTGATCATTCTCAGAGAATCGGAAGGACTGATGACCGGAACAGCGTTGCCGAATTTTTCAGCATCTGCAAAACATCTTTTTATTGTATCAATTGCAACAAGCGGCCTGACGCCATCGTGAATAGCAATCAGACTATTTTCTGCCACTCCCTTCAGTCCGTTCTTTACCGACATGAACCTTGATGAACCTCCGGTGACTACAGTATGAGGAATTGAAAATGAATATTTCTTCTGCAGTTCTTCCCAGAATTCTAGCTGGCTTTCAGGAAGGACCGTAATTATTCTGACCGATTTATCGAATGTATTGAATCGCTCAATCGTATGCATCAACACAGGCTTGCCGACAAGTTCAAGGAATTGCTTGGGAATATCTGTCCCCATCCTTGTACCTGAACCTCCTGCTACAATCAATGCAAATAGATTCATTAAAACGATGATTTATAGGCTATCCAAGAATCCTTTTGAAACAACCCCGGGGGTGTTATTCTTTAGTATAAAGGAACCTCTTTATACTCCTCTTCGGTGTCTTTGCAAACTCTTCGGGATGAATTCTGAATTTATGTACTGCCATGAAATCAGGCACCCTTTCGTTCACTGCTTTTCTTGTCTCGTCAAGGATCGCTGTGAGCTGTTCCTCCGAAATGTTATCCTTCTTAATGGCTTCATAATCGGGATAAATCAGCCCGATAAGCTTATTGTCTTCCGAGATCACAAGAGATTCAGCGATATAATCCATATTATTGATGACAGCCTCTATTTCTTCAGGGAAGATGTTTTTCCCTGACGGGCCTAGCAGCATGCTTTTACTTCTTCCCTTGATAAAAATATTACCCTCTTTGTCCATTACTCCAAGGTCGCCGGTATGCATCCAGCCCTTGTCATCTATTATCTCCCGTGTAGCTTTTTCGTTCTTATAATATCCCATCATTACATTATCG
>JBGPAF010000162.1:0-4867 GCA_041480535.1 Bacteroidia bacterium | reverse complement strand
TGATATTGATCTCCATAATTTTTGTAAGTGTTTCTGTTGCGCATAACAGTTTTTGCGATAATTCATCAGCTGCAAATGAACAGATGGCATCAGAAGCCGATTTCCTTACTTTATTTGCTGTTTCATAGATATTTACATCAAGAATATCTTTATAAACAGCAATAGGGTTCTTTATTGCTTCAAGCTTTTCAATCCTCAATGCAAGCGATTCGGAAAGGTATGTTTCCATCATCATTTCAGTAATATTGTTCATTACCTCCTGTTCATTTACAAGACTTTTCCCGAACTGTTTAACTGCCCCATGCATGCAAAGCAGGATTACCTTTTTAAAGTTCCTGATATATCTCTGCTTTTCCTGATAATAAGTTTCATCTGGATTCTTACCGTCACTGAGTTTCCCCAGATCGTTAAACAGTTTCTCAGCTTCTCCGAACAGGTCAAAATCTCCTTTCATTGCCCTCTTCATTGCGGTATCAGATACCAGCAGGCGATTTATCTCGTTTGTTCCTTCGAAGATCCTGTTTATTCTTGAATCACGATATCCCCTTTCAACATCCATTTCAGCTGAGTAGCCCATTCCTCCGTGTATCTGGACAGCCTCATCAGCAACAAAATCAAGCATTTCCGAACCCACGACTTTCAGGATTGCAGCCTCAACAGCATAATGACTTATAGCTTCAATCGCGGCTCTGCCTTTGTCGCCGCATTCTGACTTAAGCTTTTCCATCAAATCATCAATATCTTTGCTGACCCTGTAAACAGCTGATTCTGACGCAAAAAGACGAATGACCTGTTCTGCAAGCTTATGTTTTATTGCACCGAAGGTTGAAATAAGGACCCCAAACTGTTTACGTTCATTTGCATACTTCACCGAGTCGTTAATTGCTTTCTTTGCAGCTCCCAGCACATTGGCGCCAAGTTTCAGCCTACCCATATGAAGTATGCTCAGGGCTATCCTGAAACCTTCGCCTCTCTTACCAAGCAGATTTTCGACAGGAACTTTCACATCATTGAAATATATCTGGGCAGTTGAAGATCCCTTAATGCCCATCTTGTGTTCATCAGGTCCGATAACAACTCCCGGATATTTACTCTCAATAATAAATGCGCTCAGCACCCTGTCGTTGTCGATCTTGGCAAACACAACAAGTGTATCTGCAAAACCGGCATTAGTGATCCACATTTTTTGTCCGTTGATAATATAATGCTTACCATCCTCCGAAAGCTTAGCGTTTGTTTTTCCGGAATTAGCATCACTGCCTGCCCCCGGTTCGGTAAGGCAATAGGCGCCGATCAATTCTCCGGTAGCAAGCTTAGTGACATACCGTTGTCGTTGATCCTCATTGCCATAATACATTATAGGTAGAGTCCCTATACCGCAATGGGCCATATATGCAACTGAAAATGAATACCCTGCCCCTGTCGTTTCTGCAACAAGCATCTGAGTGAGAAAAGATTGTCCGAACCCGCCATATTCCTCCGGAACTGAAATACCCATCATGCCAAGTTCTCCTGATTTCTTTAGGATGGCTTTCATAAGCTCCCGGTCACTTTTTTCCAGTGCTTCCATTGCGGGATATACCTCAGCATCAAGAAAATCCTTGCATGTTTGCGCAATCATTCGTTGTTCCTCATTGAACTCCTCAGGAATAAAAATATCCTTAGCTTCAATTTCACTTACTAGAAATTCTCCGCTTTTCAAGACTTTTCTGGTTTCCATAATGGGTAGTATAATAGCTTGATAATATAAAATTACTTATGAATTAATTATAACTTCTTTAAAATGAACATATTTACCCCCTTTCTTATTTCCCCCAGGGGGGAAAAGATATGATCCTGCGCCTTCCCCCGTGGGGGAAGGTTGGGAAGGGGGTTATAACCAAATAGATAACTTACTTTCATAATTCCATTGATAATATTACCAACTCGGCAATATCGAGATTCTTTATTTCTTCTTCCCGGTTTTTATATTTAAGTCCGTCTGTAATCATCGTCATGCAAAACGGGCAGGCAGTTGCGATCAGGTTAGCTCCTGTTGCAAGAGCCTCTTCAGTCCTTTCGATGAAAATCTCCTTGCTGCCTTTCTCAGCCTCCTTGAACATCTGGCCCCCTCCTGCCCCGCAGCATAATGCAAAGCTTTTGTGCCTTTTCATTTCTACATAATTATACGCAAGAGATTCAACTATTAATCGCGGTTCTGAATAAATATTATTTGCCCTTCCAAGATAACAAGGATCATGAAAAGTTATCCTGATATCTTTCAAAGATTGACTGCTAAGCTTAAGGTGTCCATCTTCAATGCAGCTGCTGATAAACTGCAAATAGTTGGTTACTTCATAATTACCTCCCAGATCGGGATATTCGTTCTTCAAAACATTAAAGCAGTGCGGACAAGTGGTTATAATCTTTTTTATATCATACCCCTTCAGAATTTCAATAACCTGCAGTGCCTGCATCTGGTATAGCATCTCATTGCCTGCCCTGCGCGCAGGATCGCCTGTACAGGTCTCTTCTTTACCCAGAACAGCATAACTGACATTCAGTTTGTTAAGCATCGTGGCGAAGGCCTTAATGACTTTTTTGTACCTGTCGTCAAATGCACCTGCGCATCCTACCCAAAACAGGTATTCAGGTTTTTCTTTCCCGGCAGGGATCTCCGAAAATACAGGCACTTCAAACCCAAGATCTTTTGTCCAGTTTAACCTGTCTTCAGCAGAGTATTGCCAAGGAGCACCATTGTTTTCGATATTGTTAAAGACACTTTTCAATTCGCCCGGCGCCGAAGCTTCCTCAAGCACAAGGTAACGCCTCATATCTACTATCAGGGAAGGGTGGTTTATGTTTATGGGACACTCTTTTGCACATGCATTGCAGGTAGTGCATGCCCAGAGTTCTTCGTTCGAAACAAAATTTCCAAGAAGTGAGCGGTTATCATTGAAATTCCTTCCGTTTTTTATCATAAGCGGACCTTTCTATTTCATCCTTGCACGAAGATCCATCATTACTTTGCGGGGAGATAATTTCTTGCCGGTAATATTTGCCGGACAAACGGAAGTACATCTGCCGCATTCTGTACAGGACAGGGAGTCAAAATAGTTCTTCCATGTGACATCCTCCGCATCTTTAACTCCAAAACGTTCAACAGGTACATCAGCCGGTACGGCGGCGAAAGCAGCGTTCGGATCAAGCATCAGTCTGACCTCCCTTGTGATATTATCCATATTTGTCAGTTTGCCAAGCGGTTCAAGTCTCGAAAGAAAGACATTCGGGATTGACATGAATACATGAAAATGCTTTGAATAAGGAAGGTAGTTGGCAAAGACAAAGATTGTAAGAATATGGGTCCACCAGCTGACCTCAAATATTGCATGAAACTGACCTGCGGAAAATCCCTTTAAATTGCTGCTAATAATATTGCTTAAAGGATAAATACCAAAAATAGTCTCTCCGGAATATGTTTTATATCCGACATATCCTGTATTCATGCCAAGCAGTGAAACCATAAGCAACATTATCAGCGACAAGGAAATGGTTGCATCAATATGCGATTTCGGTTTCATCTCAATTCCTTCAAACCGTTTAATGTGGAAGAAAAGACGCCTTGACAGGAAAACTATTATTGAGACTGCGACAAGGATGGCAAAAATATCGCCAGAAGCGATCATGAAATTATAAAAAGGTCCAAGAAAATGCAGGACTCTTTCGGTGCCTGCCAATCCGTCAATTGCCATTTCGATACTACCGAAAAGGATTAAGCAAAAACCCCAGAATACAAGAGCATGGAAGAAGCCCAAAACAGGTTTCCTGAAGATCTTTGACTGACCAAATGCAACGCGCATCATCAGCATGAATCGTTTTCCGAAATCTTTTACGGGAAAGGCCGGTCTGGTAAAGCTGAAGAATTTGATGATTCTCCTGACTGTATAACTGAAAACTGCCAGCGTTATCAGAAGAGCAAATGCAAAAATTATCTGTCGGGGCATGATAGAATATCATTATTATGTCCATCGTACGGGCGTAGCATGCTACGCCCATACAATCCTATTTCTTCAGATTCTTTACTGCATCAACCAGTTTTGGCAGAACCTTCATTGCATCACCGACAATTCCATATTGAGCTGCCTCGAAGATCGGAGCATCCTTATCACTGTTTATCGCCACAATATATTTCGAAGAGCTTATTCCTGCCAGATGCTGTGTCGCTCCGGAAATGCCTACTGCCAGATAAAGATTTGGTGCTATGATTTTTCCGGTTTGTCCGGTATGCTCTTCATGAGGCCGCCATCCCTCATCGGAAACAGGCCTTGAACATGCTGTAGCTCCACGGAGCAGTGATGCAAGCTCGACAAGAGGGGCCCAGTTGTCAGGCGATTTCATTCCTCTTCCTCCTGAAACCACAATATCGGCGTCAGTAAGTAGTATTTTGCCTGTTTGTTTTAGTGTTTCGGTTACTGTCGTTTTTACTAATGACCCATCTATATCAATCCCGGCTGTTTCAGGAACAGCGCCTGTCGGTTTTTCAATTACATCAAATGAGTTCTGTGCAAGAGTAAGTATCTTAATATCTGACCTTATTATAACATGAGCAAATGCGTTTCCTGAATATGCCCTTTTGTAAACTGTAAACGGATCAAGGCTAAGCGGCAGTTTGCTTACACCTGATCCTATGCCGGCCTTGAGTCTGACCGAAAGCCTTGGAGCAAGAGCTTTCCCGGTCATATTGTTGGAAAAAATAATGACTTTCGAGCCGTCTTTCAGTGCATAATCTGCAATCACTTTTGCATAAGCCTGATTATCAAGAACTGTCAACCGGTCGCTGACCAGACTGATGATCTTTGCAGCACCGAAATTACCCAGTTTTCTCAGT
>JBGPAF010000161.1:0-4903 GCA_041480535.1 Bacteroidia bacterium | reverse complement strand
TGAAATATGTTCATTTATTATTTCCCTCCTTCTTTCATAAGATGCCTCCGGATAATCCCAGTTCATACCAATATTATCAAAACTGAAAGGGCCATGGTTATTTACATCTGTCTTAAGATTTGGGACCGGATCATATTTTCCAAAAAAATCGTCCCAGCGTGTAGCAGATAATCTTGCCAGAAGCTCATAGCGGGTGCTGTCGTAACCTTCGGGTCTGGTTATAGGAACCCTGTTCTCCGGATGTTGCGTAAGACAAAGCCTGTAGCAGTAAGCCTGGATCTTTGCATCACCGGAACCATTTGCTCCGGGTTTTTCGCTTGATATCCCCGGAAGCAGACCGCTTGAAGGATCTCCGGGTATTTTGTACGGATCGATCCTGTCCTTAAAATAGTGCCCATGATGATAAACTCCTGCCTGTACACCGTTCCAGGTTTCACTGTAAAGTCCATTGTCTTCTCTTCCGACCGTAAATCTTACACCGGCAGATGCCATCAGATCGCCCTCATAGGTAGCATCTATAAAAACTTCTCCTTTATAAACTTTCCCGTTTAATGTCTTTATCGAGACTATTTTCCCGTTTTTTTTGATTACTCCATTTTCCCTTTCGAGCCATTCATCCCTGAAGACTGTAATATTGTTCTCTTTTAATAATGTTTCAAATGCTTCTTCCGCAACATGAGGTTCAAAGATCCACATTGTACGTTTTTCACCGTCGATGGCAGGGTTGCCCTGACCTGTATTCCCGTATTCCGACTGTTTCTGCCATTTCCATGATTCCGGTTTCTGATAATGTTGATAGATAAGCTGATAAAATTCACGGGCAATTCCACCTATTACCTCCTTGTTTCCCGTGTCAGTAAACCCAAGGCCGGAGGATGACATACCCCCGAGATGTTTATCGGGTGAAACAATAATCACCGATTGCCCCATCCTGTGAACCTGAACTGCTGTTGTCACCGCAGCTGAAGTACCGCCATAGACTATAACATCAGCCTCGTAAGTTTGACATGCTGGCTTTCGGGTGCAAATAAGACCCGGAACAACAGAGGTCAGGAATAACAATAACCAGACAGCTTTCATTGGATATCTGGTTTCAAAGCATTTCAAAAGTGACATTCTCTCCGGTATCTTCAATATCCCCGTCATTATTAAGATCGCGGGTCAGCCAGAGTGTTGTTCCATCAACATCATATTCACCTGCAACTCTTTCCTCAAAATATGGTTTGTTTTCAATCCAGTAAAAGGTGCCTTCTCCGTACCACTGAACATTCCCTGCACAGACTTCTGATTCATCAAGTTCACAGGTTCCGAGCTCCTCGAGGGTAAATATCAGATTTGTATGAGTCAGTCCAAGGCTTCCCCCGGTACCAATAATGGCAGAAATTGTACCGGAATTTTCCCGCTGGATTACATAAGTCTCCTCGTAGGTATCCTTTGTAAGGTTAAGGGTTCTGGTAGTTTTATAAACCATGTCATCAGTAATGATTTGTTCAGTGAACCGCCATGTTCCAACATAGTCAGGGTCCTTTTTCAATGATTCGCATGATGTGATAAGCAATGTAAAAAGATATGCAGCCAGCAAAAGACAAAAAATCCTATCCTTAATATGTTTGGACATCTCAAAAAAATATTAGTTTATCTTTTATTTAACAATGTCAGTAATAAAAATCAAATTATCAATTGCAGAATTACTTTTTCTGGTAGATCCTTACATAGTCAACCTCATATTTTATCGGAAATAAAGCATCAGCCGGGACGCCACCATTTCCCCCGATGGCAAGATTGAGGAGAAGATAGTGAGGCTGAAGGAACGGGTTGAATCCATCCGGATTTTTTGTTTCGCTGAGGTTGACACTGTTCAACAAAATATCATCAAGATACAGGCTGATGGCTTCACTGGTCCAGTCCATTCTCCATATGTGGAATTTCTTCGTCCAGTCAGCATCATTTGATGTAAAGTCAGCAAGCGGCTTTTTCAGATCATCCCATTTTCCGGTAAATCGTTTTTCAGTTCCCCAGCAAAAATTTGCCAGGATAGCCGGAACATCATTGATCCTGTAAAATTCCATTATGTCGATCTCTCCGTCGGAGGGCCATTCCCTGGCAACACCGAGAGTCCATATTGCAGGCCAGGCTCCATGGGTTGTATCAATTCTTGCTCTGATCTCAAAGCGCCCGAACTGCCACTGTTGTAATCCCCGGGTCTGTATACTGGCAGAAGTGTACTCAGCATATTCCCTTGAAGATCTCCAGTCCTGGCTTCCGGGAGCAAAACGTGGATTCCTGACTTTTTCCCTTCTGCCTTCAATAAGCAGGACCCCGCCAATGCAATTTGCATTTTCCTGCTGGTACCATTGCAATTCCTGGTTCCTGACAAAACCTGTTTCATACCTCCAGTTTGCCGGATCAGGTTTGCTATCAGTATTGAATTCGTCATTCCAAACAAGTGACATAACAGGTATAACCGAAGGTGAACTGAAATCGGGTTTAAAGAAATCAGTTTTCTGGGCAAGCAGATTTAAAGGTAAAATAAATGCCAGAAACAGGATGAGATGATTTATGATTTTCATGGGTTTAGTTTGTGTTTCTTTGTTAGGTCCCTAGTGTCCCTTTGTGGTAAAAAAAAAGAATTAACCACTAAGTAACACAAAGGTAATCACAAAGGAGCACATAGCGAATTCTAATTCAGAGTAATCTATTCTTAATACCGGCTTTGTAAACCGTCAGAGCCCTTTGCCGGGCAAAATCATGGTCCACAATTTTTTTCGGGTAACCGGGTTTCTCATAGTTATCAACCCATTTTCTTATGTACTCTTCTTTCGGATCGAATTTCTTTTGTTGTGTTTCGGGATTGAAAACCCTGAAATACGGCGCAGCATCACATCCGGTTCCTGCTGCCCATTGCCAGTTGCCGTTATTGGATGATAATTCGTAATCAAGAAGTTTCTGAGCAAAATAAGCTTCACCCCAACGCCAGTCAATAAGCAAATGCTTGCAAAGAAAGCCTGCAGTGATCATACGGACTCTGTTGTGCAAATAACCGGTGCTGTTGAGCTGACGCATCCCTGAATCAACAATAGGATAACCAGTTTCACCGATGCACCATCTGTGAAATTCCTTTTCATCATTTCTCCATTGAATATCATCATAGAGCGATTTAAAATTACCTGTAACAACATGCGGGAAACTGAAAAGAATCTGCATAAAGAATTCACGCCAGATCAGCTCATTCAGGAAACTCAGATTCTGTTTCAAAGCAAGGCTTACAAGATACCTGATGCTTATCGTACCGAACCTCAAGTGAGGAGAAAGGTAACTTGTCCTGTCAACTGCAGGTATATCGCGGAATTTATGATAATCAGGTATTACAGACAGGTTGTATAGCCTGACTCTGAAACGGTTTTCATCAAAACCAATCTTCTGAAGGGAAGGGAAATGATAATTGCATTGAAAAAATTTTTTATGGTTTTCAGATTTTGCGGAGGAAACTTCAGAAAGGTTTTCACTCAGTTTCAGAATCCATCTGTTCTTATAAGGTGTAAAAATCGTATATGGCTTTTTATCCGGCTTCAGTATTTCATCTTCCTCAAAGATCACCTGGTCCTTGAACCTGAACAGGCTTATCCGGTTCTTTTCCAAAAGTTCACCAACGACTTTGTCGCGCTGAATGGCATATGGTTCATAGTCCTTGTTGATATACACAGCATTGATATCAAATGATGCTATAAGCTCTTTCCATTTTTCCTCCGGATCTCCTTTCAAAACATAAAGCGAACTACCAGCTTTTTGAAGATTGTTATTGATCTCTGAAAGCGTTTCATGAATAAAGCTGATCCTGGCATCATCCTTTGGTAGTTCATCCGTGATATTAGTATCGAAGATGAAAACAGGCAGTACCAGCATTCCGGAGGCCAGTGCTTTATCGAGAGCAGTATTGTCTTCCAGCCTTAAATCTCTTCTGAACCAGAAAATGTTGATTTTCATTCTTTTTGTTAAAAGAATATGAGAAATTATCATTAAAAAGGATAAAGAATTCCTTTATCTATGTCTTCTTATCAGAAGTTTGCAATTCCAAGGACCAGTCCTATCCATGGTTTTTGATTATAAATCCATATACTCTTATCATGGCCGATCAGATTATCAAATCCTATTGCAAATCCTACTGACATATTTTCATATGTTCCGAAAACCGAGAATCCCTTTTGAAATACTATTCCATCATATTCCTGGATTGTTCTGTTCATGGTTACAGTAGGAGTTACAGGCGTTATTCCTATACCAGCAAAAAAACCGAAATCAAATCCGGTATGTCTTATAAATGAAGACATTTCATGAAGTTCAGAAAACGAGGATTTTAGTTTGAAGAAATCTTTTCTGAATCCAGCATAAAAAATACCATTGACATTTGTGCTTAATTGAGAAGGAACATTTCCTGAGGCTGGCCTGAATTTCAATATAGCCGTTGAAAGGTCAATATCTGCAGATGTTTTAACAAGGGTACTGTTGCATAAAACGTTCCCGGGGAGAATAGATGTGAGATTAACTCCAGAGAAAGTGCTGGTATCAGAAAGCTTAAATTTATTCTCTTTTTGTACGGAATATACTTTAAGGGAGTCGTCTGTTATATTAAGGTAGATATTCTCTGTCTTTTTACCAGAAGACTTAAGCTTGAAAAAGCCGTCATTGAAATCGTGGGAATATATTTTGTCAAATGGTAGGCATCCAACAGGTAAAATTAAAATAGTTACCAAAATAAAAAGCTTGATTATTTTCATCCCTGACATTTAAAGCTGTTAAGATAAGTTTTTTATTCTATTTCAAATATCTCTTTAATTTGCACCCCTTCAACCCTCTAATCCCTTCAGCAACTGCCTGAGCATTTATTATTGTTCCGGCTTCATTT
>JBGPAF010000160.1:0-4940 GCA_041480535.1 Bacteroidia bacterium | reverse complement strand
CGTAAAATGAAATGGCGGGGAAAGCAAAAACTTGAGGTAAAGCTTTTCAAGGACAGGATAGTTATCCGTGACTGGAAAGAATAGTTCTGATTATTGAATTGAATAAACCGGTATTATCCCTAAATTTACGACCGTAATATAATACGGAAATCTGATGGCTCTTCAATGCGGAATCATAGGAATAACGAATGTAGGTAAAACTACTATCTTCAACTGCATATCAAGCACCAGGGGTGAAACGAACGCATTTGCCTTCAGTGCCACCAAATCAAATATCGGAGTTGTTCAGGTACCCGATCCTCGTCTGTATGAGCTTGAAAAACATCAGGTTACAGAAAAAATAGTCCATACGACAGTAGAAATTGTAGATATTCCCGGACTTACAAAGGGCTCAAACAAAGGTAAAGGCGTTGGCAACAAATTCCTGGGAGATATCCGCAATACCGATGCTCTGATCCACGTGCTGAGATGTTTTGATAGTGAAGCCCTTCAGCATGTCGATGGTTCGGTCGATCCTGTAAGGGATATGGAAACCATCGACTTCGAACTGCAGGTCAAGGATATGGAATCGGTTGAGAAAAAATTGCAGCGGCTTGAAAAGCTGGTCAGGGTAGGGGATAAGGATGCTGTTCACGGATGTGAAGTGCTGAACATGTACAAAGAACATATCGGAAATTTCAATAATGCCCGTACACTCGAAATAAAGGATGAGGATAAAAAATATGTTGATGACCTCTTTCTTCTTACAATGAAACCTGTTATGTATGTCTGCAATGTTGATGAGAAATCGGCTGTGGCAGGTAATAAATATGTTGAGAAGGTAAAAGAGGCACTTAAAGGCAAAAGCGACGAAGTAATTGTGATTGCCGGAGCTGTTGAAGCTGATATAGCCGATCTTGAGAGCAGAGAGGACAGGCTTGAATTCCTCAAGGATGCCGGTCTTGAAGAACCAGGAGTTGATAAGATGATAAGGTCAGCCTATAAGATGCTCAATCTGCAGACATTTTTTACAGTAGGACCAAAGGAGATAAGGGCATGGACAATTAAAAAGGGAATGACAGCACCACAGGCTTCGGGTGTGATACACAGCGACCTTGAAAGAGGATTTATCAGGGCTGAAGTAATGAAATACAACGATTTTATAACTCTCGGATCTGAACATGCCTGCAAGGAGGCTGGCAAGTTCTTCATTGAAGGGAAAAACTATGTGGTTGAGGACGGCGATATCCTTCATATAAGGTTCAATATTTAATATTGTGCATATAAAGAGTTTTCCGGTACTGTTATTTGTTCTTTCATCTTTTACCCGATTATGCTTCTCTCAAAATGCATCCGATGATGAAAAACTCAGAAGTATAGTATCGGAAAAAAGTCAGGCTGAGGTTACAATCCCCAATCCAGGCAGCCGCGAAATTGACAAACTTACACGGGCACTATCAATAAGCTCTATAAAAGGGAAGGAAGTTCATTTAGTACTTTCACCTCTCACTATTGAATGGTTCATATCGCAAGACTTCGATTATCATATTATTGAAAGGATTGACAGCAAGGGTATTATGAGTTCTGTGAATATATTGAATGCAATGGAGTGGGAGAGCTATCCGTCATATTCCCAGTATGATTCGATAATGAGATATTTTGCAGCAACCTATCCTTCATTGTGCATCCTTGATACAATTGGGACAAGTATTAACGGCAGACTTGTGCTTGCCCTCAAGATTTCTGATAACAGCAACATTAATGAGTCTGAACCTGAAGTCTTTTATACATCAAGTATGCATGGAGATGAAACAGGAGGTTTTATCCTTATGTTAAGACTTTCTGATTATCTTCTAAAGAATTACAGTCTCGACACCCGGGTGAAAAATCTCGTGGATAATCTTGAGATCTGGATAAATCCACTGGCAAATCCTGACGGAACATATAACGGCAGTGACTTCATAATATCGCCAACCAGAAATAATGCAAATGGTTATGATCTGAACCGTAATTTCCCTGATCCTGATATTCAGCATTTCGTCAGGCAGAAAGAGACTCTTGACATGATGAAATTCCTGACGGAGCACAGGTTTGTTCTTTCTGCTAATTTCCATTCCGGTGAAGAGGTTGTGAATTACCCATGGGACAAATGGCCGACTCTTCATGCTGATGAGGAATGGTTTTACACTATTTGCAGAGACTGGGCCGACACTGTTCATTCATATTCACCTGATGGTTATATGGATTATCTTGACAATGGTGTCACACGAGGTTATGATTGGTATCCTGTTTATGGTGGCAGGCAGGATTTTGTCACTTATACATTGTCGGGACGCGAAATTACTGTTGAGCTTGACAGAGACTTTATCACGCCAACCTCCGGGCTTGATGATCTCTGGGAGTACAACCGGAGGTCATTGCTTGGTTACCTTGAAAATGCACTGTACGGTATACACGGACAGGTATCCGATGCACTAACCGGCGATCGTGTATCTGCAAAAATTTCTATTGAAGGGTACGATAAAGATAACTCGTATGTTTATTCAGACACTCTCTCCGGTTATTTTACGAGGTTTCTGGCTCCCGGCTCATATGATCTTATTTTTACTGCCGACGGTTACATGGATACGATTATAAAGAACATCATTGTGGTATCAGGGGAAGAAACAAAATTGCTGGTAAAAATGAATCCGCAGTTAAATCCTGCAGATACTACAAATCCGGCTTGTCCGTTATTTTATCCGAATCCGGCCGGTTCTTATGTTAAAGCTGTTTTGCCTGAAAGCATAAGGGGTGCGGTTAACATAAGAATTTACAGCATGACAGGAATAAAAGTTGCAGAATATGACATGGAAGCTTCAGCATTATTCCCGGTAAAGCTTGACGTAAGCCGTCTGCCGGCAGGCAGCTATTTTGCAGTCTTTAAGGGCATTACAGGCAATTTGTCGTATACCGGCAGATTTGTAATTGTCAGATGATTCTGCCCTGTCTTTATAAAAGATTATTGCTGCTCAGCCGGAAAAGATTATTTTTGTGCCTTTATTTTCAATAGTAATATATTGTAAATCCGGTGTACGCCGTTATAATTAAGTGGAGAAGAAAACAATGATGAGTAAGAGATTTTTTGCAGCAATTATACTTTTGTCTGGTTTTTTAAGACTGCATGGACAGGGAGCTTATCTGCCGCCTGACAGGCCGGCTCTCGTGATCGGTATTGTGGTTGAGCAACTAAGGTTCGATCAGGTTGAACGGTTCAGGGACAAACTTTCTGAGAACGGAATCAAGAAAATGATAAATGAAGGAACGTTTTTCCGTAACGCTTCATATGATTACATGCTTACCCAGTCAGCTCCGGCATATTCAACTATTTCAACGGGTACTGAGCCGTCTTATCACGGCATTACTTCTGACAGCTGGTATCTTCCGCTTAAAAACGAATTTATTTATTGTACAAAAGATGCTGCTGTTAATCCTGTCGGCGGGAGCTATGAGTCGGGCCTCCATTCACCTGTAAATCTTAATGCCTCGACATTTGCCGATGAGCTTAAGATTGCTACTGGCAAAAAATCGAAGGTCTTTGCATTAGGAATTAAAGAATACTCTGCAATTTTATCGGCAGGGCATGCTGCTGACGGAGTCTTCTGGTATGATAATACTTCGGGAACCTGGATGTCATCCACTTATTATCTCGATTCTCTTCCTTCATGGGTGAATGATTTTAATGCAATGAATTATTCAGAAGCTTATCTGAATACTACCTGGAACCTGTTAAGGCAGGCATCAGATTATGCTGTATGTCTTCCTGATTCAAACAAATTTGAGACCGGATTTAGCGGCATTAATTATTTCCCTTACAACATCAATAAGATGAGCAAGCCGGAGGGAAGAAAATCAGTACGCAATTTCGCCTTTCTCAGGGAGACCCCATTTAGTGATGCATATACTACCGATTTCGCTATAAGATTAATAGAGAAGGAAGGTTTGGGTAAGGATGATATCCCTGATTTTCTCTCGATCTGTTATTCATCAACTGATTATATCGGTCACAGGTTCGGGCCCACATCAGTTGAATCAGGTGACGCTATCCTGAGGCTGGATAAGGACATTGAAAAGCTTATAACTTATCTCAATGACAGCCTGGGAAAGAAAAATATTCTCGTTTATTTCACCTCCGCACATGGTGTTTCAGAAATACCGACTGTTATGCAGGACACCAGAATTCCCGCAGGTTATTTTAAACAAAATCAGGCACTTCAATTGCTCAGAAGTTACCTTAATGCCGTTTACGGTGAAGGAGACTGGGTGAAAGGATTCTCTGAAAGACAGGTTTTTCTTAACAGGACTCTTATAGAAGATGCCAGGATTTCGCTTGAAGATATTCAGAAAAAGACAGCCAGATTTCTTATCCAGTTCACAGGTGTTGCTTCAGCTTATCCATATTATGCATTTGAGGCAAATGATTTCGGCAACGGACATCTCAGAAAGATTGTCAATAATTTCAGCCCGCAAAGGTCAGGAGATGTAATAGTTATCTTAAATCCGGGCTGGGTTGAAAAGGAGGAGGATCAGCTTACCAATCATAATTCACCGTATGAATATGATTCCCATGTTCCTCTTATCTGGTATGGCTGGATTGTAAACAGATCAACTGTTATGAGGAGAGTAAATATAACAGATATTGCTGCCACGCTTTCTTCGTTATGCAGGATACCGTACCCCAATGCATGTACGGGTGAACCTATGCCGGAGCTTTTCAGGTAGCAGATTATTTTCTCATCTTATCACGGATTGAGCAAGCTTCACGCAGCAATCCCGGATTTTTTTCACAACCATTGCCAAGTATAACCATGTTGGCTCCGGCATTGAAAGCTTCTTTGATTTCTTCATGCGTTTTAATTCCTCCTCCAACCGCAACAGGAATTGAAACATTTTCTTTTACGGATCTGATTATTTCCGGAGGG
>JBGPAF010000159.1:0-5023 GCA_041480535.1 Bacteroidia bacterium | reverse complement strand
TCGAGCTTGCGGGTTGACTACTAGGTCTTGGCTACCAACATCCAGATAACCCTTTATTCCCATCTTTCCGTCTTTGAGGCCAATGGTTGTCTCATCAATGGAGATAATTTTATCTACCATCAGGAAAGGATACCTGTGAGGCAATCGTTTTTTAATATCCTCGACTGTATATACAGGAAGCGCTTCCGTATCATAAACAGGAATATTTATTTTGGAATGTGCCTTTTTTATCTCCTGCCTGATTAGTCTTGCCAGCCTGGTATTCGCAAAATGACCCGGACGGGTGGCAACTACTTTTCCTTTTATTGGTTGCCCGACAAGGGCAAGATCGCCCAGAATATCAAGCAGTTTATGCCTTGCGGGTTCATTCGGATATCTTAATTCAGTATTGTTTAGAATACCTGCAGTATGTTTGGTTATCCCGGGTCTGTTAAAGAGTTTTGCTATACGGTCTATCTCTTCCTGATCTACCTCCTTTTCGAGAATAACCACTGCGTTGTCAAGATCTCCTCCCTTGATAAGTCCCATTCTGTTAAGAGGTTCAAGCTCATGGAAAAATACAAATGTGCGGCTTTTACTTATTTTTTCTTCAAAATCTTCAATGGAATCAAGAATCGCATACTGATTGCCAAGTATCCTGGAATTGTAATCGATCAGGACATTTATGCTGAGATGATCATCAGGATAAATAATGAGGTCGACCCCATGCTCTTCATCTGAAAATGTTATCTTTTGTTTTACAACAAAATAGTTGCGCTCCTCCTTTTGTTCTTTAAATCCGACAGATTTTATCGCTTCAGTAAATTTCCATGCAGAGCCGCCCATAATGGGTGCTTCAGGTCCGTCAAGTTCTATTAATGCATTGTCAACCCTTAATCCATGCAGTGCAGCCATGGCATGTTCAATTGTTGAAACCGAGGCTCCGTTCTGTACCAGGGTTGTACCCCTTGAAGTATCTGTAACATTTTCAGCCAGAGCATCTATAATTGGTTTCCCGGGAAGATCCGTCCTGCAAAATTTGTATCCGTGATTTGCGGGAGCCGGTTTGAATGTAATTGTTACATTTACCCCGGTATGCAATCCTTTCCCATTCAGACTAACCTCTTTTGCAAGTGTTCTTTGTTTCTCACTCATCGGTCTTTGAACAGTTTTCTAAATTCCGGGTACAAAAAAAAACAAAAAAAACCGAACAATCAAATGATTATGCCCGTATGATATAAGGTTTCATCATCATTAGTAAGATATTTCAACCTTTTTTAAGCAGTTCGACCTGTTTTTCCAGCTCTTCAATTTTTTTCTTAAGCTCCGGAAGCTTCTTAAAAACAATTGAACATCTCATAAAATCCCTGTGGTCTATTGCCGGGTAACCAAGGAGAATAGTATTTTCCTTCTTCACATCACTGGGAATGCCTGACTGAGCCCCTATTTTTGTCCCGTCAGCTATCTTCAGGTGTCCTGCAATCCCTACCTGTCCTCCAATCATGCAGTTCCTGCCGAGTTTTGCTGACCCGGCAACACCCGTTTGACCAGCTATAACAGTATTCTCGCCTATTTCAACATTATGTCCAACCTGGATCAGGTTATCAAGCTTGACACCTTTTCGTATAATTGTCGAACCCATTGTCGCCCGGTCAATGGAGACATTTGAGCCAATCTCAACGTTATCTTCGATCACTACATTCCCTAACTGCGGGATCTTCATAAATTCATTCTCCGACTGGGGTGCAAATCCAAAACCATCACTGCCGATAACCGTTCCTGCATGAATAGTACAGTTTTCGCCCACGACACAATCATGATAGATCTTAACTCCGGGATTTAAGGTACATTTTTTGCCAATCTGTGTATTATCGCCGATAAAAACATGAGGATACAGGGCACATTCATCCTCTATTCTGCAATTTTCGCCCACGTAGACAAATGGCCCTATATATACTTCTTTCCCAACAGTCGCTGTCGATTCAATGACAGCGGTAGGATGCACTCCTTTTTTCCGGGGACGTGCCTGATCAACAAGTTGAAGCAGGGAAGCGAAAGATTCGTAGGCATTTTCAACCATGATAAGAGTTGCCTCAACTTTACCTGATGGTACAAAACTCCTGTTTACCAGAACAACCGACGATTTTGTTGTATATAAATAGTGCTCATATTTTGGGTTAGCCAGAAATGAGAGGGCACCGGTATGACCCTCCTCAATTTTTGCTATTGTATTGACCTTTACATCTGGATTCCCGACTATTTCACCCTTCAGAAATCCGGCTATGGTAGTGGCATTAAATTCCATAATATGTATTGTTTTTATCTTAATTCTTTGGGATAACACAAAAAATACTTGGTCACCCTTTCGGAAAGCAGTCTGTGTTCAAACATATCCGACACTGTTGTAATGTCTGCAATGCTCCCGTTCTTAAGTAATATCCTCACTTCAGGAGCATCAGGTGCATATGTCAGGTTGGAAATGCTGTTTGTAAAGACGTAATAATCTGTCATTTGCCGGTCAATCTTCATGTATTTTGCTGCCCGGCTTTTTAATTCATTTATCCTTCCCTCAGGAAAAGCCTCATTCTGAAGTTCGACAGCAAGAAGATTCCTTGTCATCAGCCGGCCCGACAGATCTGATAGGATAGTGTCATCGTGATCGGCCCAGTATTTGGCAGAAACAAAAATATCAGTGTCATCGAGGCGGGTAAAATTTGAAGCGATAAGGCCCGGCGTAAAGATGCCGGCATCTCCAAGCTCTTCACGCCCGATGTTATTATAAAGAAAGAACCTGAGCGCGGGAGTGGCAAAAAGATCAGCACCCTGCATGGCTAATTCCTTTGCACGCTTCAATACTTTGACCAGCAGGCTTTCAGATGAAAGGACCGTTTTGTGCATGTAAACCTGCCAGTACATCATTCTGCGGGCAATAAGGAATTTTTCAAGCGAATAGAGACCCTTTTCATCAATTACAAGGCTGTCGTCAACCACATTAAGCATTCTTATTATCCTGTCTGAACCCACCGATCCTTCAATGACACCGGTAAAGAATGAATCCCTCCTTAGATAATCGAGCCTGTCCATATCCATCTGCCCGGCAATCAGCTCATGAAGGAATTTTCTCGTGTAGCTCCCTTTGAAGATCTCGATTGCAAGATCCAGTCTTCCTTTAAACGTCTCATTTAGCTTTTCCATCAGCAGAAGGGAGAGATCTTCATGGCTTATCCCGCTTATAATGTCAGCCTCAAGTGCATGAGAAAACGGGCCGTGACCTATATCATGCAGAAGTATTGCAATAAGGGCAGCTTCTTCTTCTTCTGGCGAGATACCTACATTCTTGCTCTTAAGAGTCTTTAATGCCATGTCCATAAGATAGAGCGCTCCCAGACAATGCTGGAACCTGCTGTGATTGGCTCCGGGATAAACAAAGCTTGTAAGGCCCAGCTGTTTAATGTTTCTAAGGCGCTGAAACCATGGGTGCTCGACAATATCATAGATCAGATCGCCCGGTATGCTTATAAATCCATAAACCGGATCATTGACTATCTTTCTTTTATTTGTTTTGTAGACCACCCGGAAAATTCTTGATTTACAAAATTATACAAAAAAAACGCCTTTCTATTGTAACATTTGAAATTTTAGCCGTCTTTTATAAGTCAAAAGAAAGATTGAGGCACCCTGCCCGTAACTAACCGGACCAATTAATGAAGATTGAGATTCAGGGACTGAATATGATATATCCGAACGGCAATCAGGCGCTTAAGGATATAAACCTTGAATTCGGGACTGGTATGTTCGGACTTCTGGGACCTAACGGTGCAGGTAAATCAACTTTGATGCGGATACTTGTAGCATTGATGAAACCGACCTCGGGATCAGTAACGGTTGATGGTAAAGATATCCAGAAGCACCGCAGGGAATTAAGGGGCATGCTGGGTTATCTGCCCCAGGATTTTCGTTTTTTCACTTCCCTTAAAACATGGGAATTCCTTGATTACTCAGGATCGCTGGCAGGAATGAAGAATAAGAAAGTCAGGCTTTCAGAAGTCGACAGGCTTCTTGACCAGGTCGGCCTGCTTGAAGTGCGCGACCGACAGGCCAACAGGTTATCGGGAGGGATGAAACGGCGTCTGGGGATAGCCCAGGCCCTTATCGGTAATCCCAGAATCATTGTTGTTGATGAACCAACAACCGGTCTCGATCCTGACGAAAGGATCAGGTTCAGGAATATTCTTTCACAGCTGAGTCAGCATGACGTTACCATAATTCTTTCAACTCATATTGTGGGAGATATATCTTCAACCTGCCAGGGCATGGCATTACTGAACCGTGGCGAACTTGTATTTTCCGGGGCACCTGAAAATCTTGTTAAACAGGCTGAAGGCCATGTGTTTAAGTTGAATTTAACTCCGGCTGAATATGATGTTGTCAAGGAACGGTATAATGTGATTTCAACTATTCCTGTCGAGGATGGATGGGAAGTTCAGATAGTCTCGGATGAAATCCCGGAATTTAATTCATCTGTAATTATCCCGAATATCGAGGATGCTTATGTTTATTATATGGAGCATAAGCTGCAGGCTGACATTAGTGAATAAAAACTGAAAAACTTATGGCATTGTTGCATAATATAAGGACAGTTGCAAAGTATGAAGCAAAAACCCTGAGAAGAAGCTGGTTCTTCAGGTTATTTTCAATCGGGGCGCTTTTTATACTCACAATTATAAACCTGGGCTTTTTTTCGCCCATTGGGGATCAGCCGTGGTCACTTATGTCTACACCATCGTCAATCCCTCTCTTAAATCTTTACATTCTGAATATAGGACAGGCAATTGTAGTTATTTTTCTTGCCGCCGACTTCCTGAAAAGAGACAAGAAGGTCGATACAAATGAAGTCCTTTATACCAGGTCAATGTCCAACTTTGAGTACATTATAGGCAAAAGCTGGGGTATCCTCAGGCTCTTTCTCGGACTTGATATTGTTATTCTGTGCATAGGCCTGCTCATGAATATAATTGCAAAAGATATGTCGATCGACATACTT
>JBGPAF010000158.1:0-5043 GCA_041480535.1 Bacteroidia bacterium | reverse complement strand
TTTTTCATCTCCTTCGGTTGCCAGAATCTCATCCTTTACATGGATGTTTTCAAATCTTCCGGGGTATTGTTTCACAACATCAAGGGCTACAGCTCCGCCGTTATATAAATTACCAATATCAAGTTGGACCACTACCAGTTCAGGATCCATGCTCTTCATCATGATATCAAATAATTTTTCGTTGTTCAGATTCTCACTGAATTCAAAGGCGTGGTTGTGGTAACCAAATTTCATTCCTTTCTTTTTACACAGCTCACCGCATTTATTAAATATATCCATATAGCGCTTGAAGTCATCGTAAGTCTTTCTCATGTTGTCATCCATTGATGGGCTGACAACATACTTTTGTCCAAGTATCGCAGCATCGTCAACAGTCTTTTTCCAGCTGTCGGCAAAATCATTTTTGGCTTCATCCCAATGTTCTTTGCTCATTACGGTATGACCGCTGATCATTTTTAATCCCAGACCATCGAGCACCTTTATAAACTCTACGGGAGTGTAGCCATAGAATTTCCCGTTAACATAATTGGCATGCTCAACATATTTATATCCCATTTTGGCAACCTGTGTCAGAGATCCGGGTGGATCCTTTGACATTTCGTCACGTATTGAATATAGCTGTACGCCAATAATTCCCATTTTCTTTTTAGCTGCAAAAACTGATTCAGGTATAAGGGAGGCAGCGGCAAGAGCCATTGCTCCTGATTTAATAAATGTTCTGCGCGATGTTTTCATCAATTAAATTATTTATGATAAGCTATAAAATTAATAAAAAATCCTGCTTTCGCAGGATTTTAAAGGTATTCTTTTATTCTTTTCCAGTAAAGTTCAGTCAATGGTCCGGAACCATTCCATGCCTTTGCAATCCTTTCCAAATCGTGTGATTTAAACAGCGAGGCGAAATATAAGAAGATCTTTTCAGACAGTTTTACATCAAACATATCCGTAAGGGAGTAATTACTGCCTGTCCGCCGGTTATATTCATCAACTCTTACCTGCCGGATCTGAAAAATTCCAACAGCATTTTCAAGCTCGTTATACATCATCGGATTCCCCATTGTTTCAACCATTGCAGTTGCATACATAAGGGCTGAAAAAGGCTGAATGCCGGGTGATTCAAAAAGCGTTAAAGTGTTGTTTCCCGGAGCAACAACCCTGAAACTAACCAGCAGGAAAATTAGAGTAAAAATGAGTATCCTCAGTTTAGAATTTCCAGGCGATACTGATCTATCCGATCCAAATGCCGCTAAACGCATCAGAGGTTTACCTCCTCCGGAAAAATACTTATGGATGCTTCCTGATAACACTTTCAAAGGGCTATATGTTTCATTATACTTTTTCAAAAATTTCCGGTTTTTCATTGTTACAAAATGGAATGATCCCTAAAATATTTTTGGAAAAGTATCTAAAGCAAAATTTAGTCAATTTTCTGCAATTAAAGAATGTTAACAACCACATAGTTATTAACAATTTAACATTAGAATTACTTGCCCCTGACTAAATAGCCAGATGATGAATTAACAAATACATGCTGATATTGTTCAATAACCTGTGCAATCAGTTCCGGGGAGTGATCGGGAGTTTTTCCGATATTTATTCCGCTGATCTGCAGGTACGGATTTAAAATCAACCTTTATATTCTTATCAGCTTATCAATTTGATTTTCTAAATTGCGTACCAAAATCCGACACCACCATGCCAAAAAGGGAAGATATTAAGAAAGTCCTGATAATTGGTTCAGGACCAATAATCATTGGCCAGGCCTGCGAATTTGACTATTCTGGCACTCAGGCCTGTAAAGCGCTTCGTTCGCTGGGCTATAAGATCGTCCTTGTCAACTCAAACCCTGCAACAATAATGACCGATCCTGGGATCGCTGATGCCACATATATAGAACCTTTAAATGAATATGCCCTTACCGAGATTATCAAAAAAGAGAGACCTGATGCCCTTCTTCCAAACCTGGGCGGACAGACAGGATTGAATCTTTCCTCCTTACTGGCAAAAAAAGGTATCCTGAAAGAATATAATGTTGAGGTAATAGGAGTAAATGTTGATGCAATAGAAAGAGGTGAAGACAGAACAGCCTTTAAAGAAACCATGAACCGGCTTGGCATCGATATGCCCAAAAGCAAAGCTGTCAATACAGTTGAAGATGCCGAGAAGGTTGCTGCCGAGCTTGGATACCCCGTGGTAATAAGGCCTGCTTATACAATGGGCGGAACAGGCGGGGGACTGGTTTATAATGTTGAGGAACTGAGGACCATTGCCAGCAGGGGTCTCTCTGCAAGCATCGTTAACCAGGTGCTTATCGAAGAGTCCGTTTTAGGCTGGGAAGAACTTGAACTGGAGGTTGTGAGAGATTCCAAAAATCAAATGATTACGGTCTGTTTTATCGAGAATGTTGATGCGATGGGGGTTCATACAGGCGATTCATTCTGCACCGCTCCGATGCTTACTATCAGTCAGGAGCTTCAAAAAAGGCTTCAGAAATATTCCTACAACATTGTCGAGGCAATTGAGGTGATCGGCGGTACAAATGTGCAGTTTGCCCATGATCCTGTAACAGACAGGGTTGTCGTGATCGAGATAAATCCACGGACCTCCCGTTCATCTGCCCTGGCTTCGAAAGCAACAGGGTTTCCGATAGCGTTTGTCTCGTCTCTTCTTGCCGGAGGATTAACGCTTGATGAGATACCGTACTGGCGAGAAGGGACACTTGAAAAATATACCCCGTCAGGTGATTATGTAGTGGTAAAATTTGCGCGCTGGACATTTGAGAAATTTGAAGGCCTTGAAGACAAGCTTGGAACCCAAATGCAAGCTGTCGGAGAAGTGATGAGCATAGGCAAAACATATAAAGAAGCTCTGCAAAAGGCGATCAGATCTCTTGAAATCGGACGATATGGACTGGGATTTGCAAAGGATTTCAACAAAAAGCCTCTGGAAGAATTGATGAATATGCTGAACCACCCATCGAGCGAGAGGCAGTTTATAATGTATGAAGCTTTGCGAAAGGGGGCTGATATTGAAGAGCTTCACAGGAAGACCTATATTAAAACATGGTTTATACAGCAAATGAAGGAGCTTGTTGAGCTTGAGGAAAAAATCCTTGGCTATAAGGGAATGATGCTCCCTAATGAACTGCTTATTACGGCAAAGAAAAATGGGTTCGCCGACAGGTATCTTTCGAAATTGCTTGGCATCAATGAAAAAGTAATCAGGGCAAAACGTATCTCACTCGGACTTTCTGAAGCATGGGAACCTGTGCCTGTAAGCGGGGTTATGAATGCCGCTTATTACTTTTCGACTTATAACGCTCCCGACAAGGTTGAGGTAAGCAACAGGAAGAAGATCATGGTTCTCGGAGGCGGGCCCAACAGGATCGGACAGGGTATTGAATTTGACTACTGCTGTGTCCATGCCGCTTTTGCAATACGGGATGCAGGATATGAATCGATTATGGTAAATTGTAATCCTGAAACTGTTTCGACTGATTATGATACATCCGACAAACTCTATTTTGAACCTCTTACCGCTGAAGATGTTTTAAGTATTTATGAAAAAGAAAAGCCCGAAGGGGTTATTGTACAATTCGGCGGACAGACGCCATTAAACCTGGCGAAGGAGCTTTCTGAGGCGGGTGTAAAGATCCTGGGTACAACTCCTGAAACAATTGATCTTGCTGAGGACCGCGATCGTTTCAGGCATGTGATAAATAAACTGGGAATTCCTCAGCCCGAATCAGGCATGGCTGGCAATCTGGAAGAGGCTTTAAAAATTGCTGAAAGAATAGGTTATCCACTGATGATCAGGCCGTCGTATGTGCTGGGAGGAAGGGCAATGAAGATAATCCTCGATGAAGAGATGCTTGCAGAATATATCGCAAAAGCCGTTGGAGTTTCGCCCGACAGACCCCTGCTACTCGATAAGTTCCTTGAGGATGCCATAGAAACGGAGGCAGATGCAATTTCTGACGGCATCGATGCATTTGTACCTGCCGTAATGCAGCATATTGAATATGCAGGTATCCATTCGGGCGATTCAGCCTGCGTGATCCCTCCTGTTGTGATTTCTAAAGATCATAAAAAGACAATATATGATTATACCCGCAAGATAGCAATGGAGCTTAAAGTCGTCGGACTGCTGAATATCCAGTATGCCATTTATGAGGATACAGTCTATATTCTCGAAGCCAACCCAAGAGCCTCCCGGACGGTTCCACTGGTTTCAAAAGTCTGCAATATATCGATGGCCAGAATCGCCACACAGATATTGCTCGGACAAAAGCTGTCGGATTTTAACCTGAAAAAAAGGACAATAAAACATTATGGTGTAAAAGAAGCTGTATTTCCGTTCAATATGTTCCCCTCTATTGACCCTCTTCTGGGTCCCGAAATGCGTTCCACGGGCGAGGTCCTCGGGATGGCTGATTCGTATGGTATGGCTTTTTACAAATCCCAGGAGGCAACGCAATCACCTTTGCCTATTAAAGGAACTGTTTTGATAACAATTGCTGATCGCGATAAAAACCGGATCCTTGAAGCTGCGAGAAATTTCAGTGATATGGGGTTTACAATTCTATCCACCGGAGGGACCAGGAAGTTTCTTGAAGAGAACGGAATTCATGCTGAGCTTATCCTTAAAGTTCATCAGGGAAGGCCCAATATTGTTGATGCTATCAAAAACAAGGAAATAGACCTTGTAGTAAACACTCCGGCCGGACGACTCAGTGAATATGATGATTCGTATATAAGGAAAAATGCGATCAAATATAAAGTTCCTTACATAACAACTACATCAGCAGCACTTTCAGCAACCAAAGGTATTAAGGAAAGGCAGAATGGTGAATATAAAGTCAGGTCGCTTCAGGAATATCATTCAGCTATTGAGGACTGAAGTCTTTTGGCTCCCCTCTTGGGAGGGATGGGGGTGGGTTGGATTTCAATGTTTTGCATAATCCTTCGGAGATACTCCAAAGTATTTCCTGAAAGATTTTGTAAAATTGGACGGATTTGATAACCCAACACTATTGGCTATTTC
>JBGPAF010000157.1:0-5056 GCA_041480535.1 Bacteroidia bacterium | reverse complement strand
TTCCTCCTAACGGTATTGTTGGTGTTATTGGTCCGAACGGTGCCGGTAAAACAACTCTTTTCAGGATGATCATGGGCCAGGAAAAGGCAACAAAAGGGGACTTTCAGATTGGTGAGACTGTTGTTCTCGGGTATGTTGATCAGGCTCATTCGGCAATCGATCCTAAGAAAACTGTCTACGAAGTCATTTCAGGAGGACAGAACGATGTTATGGTCGGCAACAGGCTTGTGAATGCAAGAGCATACGTTTCGAGATTTAACTTTACCGGAGCCGATCAGGAGAAAAAATGCGAAGTGCTTTCCGGCGGGGAAAGGAACCGGCTCCATCTGGCGCTCACGCTTAAATCAGGGGCCAACGTGCTGCTCCTCGACGAACCCACCAATGATATAGATGTAAACACTCTCAGGGCGCTGGAAGAAGGACTGGAGAGCTTTGCAGGTTGTGCTGTCATAATCTCCCACGACAGGTGGTTCCTCGACAGGGTCACTACACATATGCTTGCTTTTGAAGGCGATTCAAAAGTCGTATGGTTCGAGGGCAACTATTCCGATTATGAGGAGAATTATAAGAAACGGGTAGCAAATACAACACCGGTAAGGATCAAATACAAAAAGCTGGTGTGAGGTGCGAGGTGCGTGGTGCGCGGAGCAATTCCCCCTTTGAAGGGGTTAGGGGGATGTTAAGTGTCTAATGGTTTATTTTTAAAGTATGAAAAGGGAAACCATTTATTTGATTCATATCTTGATAATTATTTCAACTCTGATATCCCCGGCGATCAGCGCCCAGATCGGCACGCGGTTTCCTTCGGAAAAAAAGATCGTAACAGATCCGGTTACCGGTACACAGCTCACATTCCTTACAAGCAAACCTGCTGGTGATTCAAAGATCTATCAGACACACCGGCAGTGGACAGCCGACGGGAACTGGCTTATTTTCCGATCAAACAGGATTCCCGGCGAAACACTCGCTGTCAATGAAAAGACAGGTGCTATTGTCCAGGTTTCGGAAGGTGGTTATATGGGAATGATAAGTGTTGCACAAAAGTCAATGAAACTTTATTTTCTGCGGATGGTTCTCAGGCAGGTTGGCCAGACCCGAGGCGGTCCAGTACAGGTTGTAGAGGTTGACCTCGAAAAACTATTTGCCGACAGCGAGGCAGGTCAATTAAAGAAGGAGAATGAATACCAGAGAGTCTGCGGTACAATTCCCCCTGAGATTGAGGCAGGCGGCGATATGGCTCTTGATGCTGATGAGGAATGGGTATATTTCAGGGTAGGTAAGGAGGAGGCTGCCAGACATATCCCTGAGAGTACAAAAATTGAATCAAACTTCAGTCCCGGGAACATGGGTGCCGGACCATCAGGTATCGGGAGCATGAACATTAAAACAAGAGAGATAAAATTTATTGTTGCAGTATCGTTTCAGATCGGGCATATACAGGCTAATCCGTGGGTACCTGGTGAGATTGTATTCTGCTGGGAGACAGGCGGAAAAGCTCCTCAGCGGACCTGGACAGTCATGTCCGACGGTACCGGTCTGAGGCCGCTCTACCCTGAGTCAGAGTATGAATGGGTGACACATGAGGCGATAATATCAAAAGATGAGGCTGCTGTTGCAATTATGGGTCACCGGAAGATAGGCACACCCGGACAAAAGGCAGATCCGGTAAATCCGGGACAGGAACCTGAATGGGGTCCTT
Organism: Bacteroidia bacterium; assembly: GCA_041480535.1. Taxonomy (GTDB): domain Bacteria; phylum Bacteroidota; class Bacteroidia; order Bacteroidales; family VadinHA17; genus LD21. The sequence continues at coordinate 3,357 of JBGPAF010000157.1, read as the reverse complement.
CAGGGACACGCGAAAAACCTACAGGTCTGGGTATTGTAAACCTCAGGACAAGGGAAATGACAATTGCAGGGCAAACTCCTTCGGGAAGCGGACTATGGCATGTGAATGGTTCATCTGATGAACGATGGGCAGTGGGAGATGACTTTGCGAGGAATATTTATCTTATAGATCGTCATACTCATGAGATGATCCTTCTTTCAGCCGGACATAAGACAACTGCTTCAGATCATCCTCATCCGACATTCAGTCCCGACGGGACCAGAATTGAGATTCAATCTGCAATGCTCTCAGAGAATGACCGGTCAATGAATATCTGTATAGTTCCGGTTCCGGAAGAATGGTTAAAGAGGAAGTATTAAAAAATCTGCTCAATTGCCGTCGGTTTTAACCGACGGATTAACGGCAATTCATTTGTTATGAAAGATATCTAAAGCTGAGCCTCGAGCGCTTTTCTTGTTACTTCAGGTGTTGTAAGCCCTCTGTCGCCCAGAGCAACCCATTTGCGCTCTTCAAACCTGGCTACTATCTTATCGATTGTATCCTCTTTTACACCATAATCACTTAGCCTGGTTTTTACCCCTAAGGATTCAAAAAAACTGACAGTTTTGTCGATAGCAGCCTGAACACGTTCCTCTTCTGTTCCTTTTGTGATATTCCAGACTCTCTGCCCGTATTGAAGAAGTTTATTCTTCTTTTCCTCCTTCAGGACTTTCCATAATCCCGGCAGTACAATTGCAAGTGTCCTTGCATGATCAATCCCGTGCAATGCGGTCAGCTCGTGGCCGATGCTGTGCACTGACCAGTCCCCCGGCACTCCGCACTGAATAAGCCCGTTAAGGGCCGAAGTAGCTGACCACATCAGATTTGCCATTGAATCATAATCGGCAGGATTTGCATAAACCTTTGGCCCCTCTTCAATAAGTGTGATAAGAATAGCTTCGGCATACCTGTCCTGGATCGGGGCATTAACCGGATAAGTAAGGTATTGTTCAATCACATGCACAAATGCATCAACCACTCCGTTGGCTACCTGTCTTTTTGGAAGTGTTCCGGCCGCTTCAGGAAGTAATATTGAAAACTTTGGAAATACAAAGGGCGACATAAAGGAACGCTTTTCATTTAGTGATTTCCGGCTTATTACTGCGTTTTTATTCATCTCGGTCCCTGTAGCCGGAAGTGTAAGTACCACACCTAACGGCAAAGCGACTGTAACAGGCATATTTTTTGCAAGAATGTTCCATGGATCGCCGAACCTGTAAAGCGCTGCCGCTGCAATGAATTTGGTAGCGTCAATTACCGATCCTCCCCCTGCTGCAAGAAGGAAATCAATTTTCTTTTCCTTTACAACTTCAACAGCTTTCATCGCTGTCTCATAGGTAGGATTTGGTTCAATGCCTCCGAATTCAGTGACATGAAATCTTCCAAGCGCCTCTTTTATCTTATTGTAGACGCCGTTTTTGAATATGCTTTCTCCGCCGTAAACTAGCAAAACCTTACTTCCTGAAGGGATCTGGCCAGCGATTTTTGGCAACTGGTCCTTACCGAAAAAAACTCTTACAGGGTTATAAAATTCGAAATCGGTCATGGTGTTTATTTAAAAAGCTTTGGGACAAATTCAGAAAGATATACACGCCAGTTGGTCCAGGTATGGCCGCCTTCACTCTCCCTGTATTCATAAGGCATCTTCATTGCATCCAGTTTTTTCCTGTATTCCTCGTTGTATTTATACAGAAAATCAGTTTTACCAATTCCGATCCAGTAAAGCTTATAGCCGTTTGTCATTTGCTGTTTCAGAGTTGTATCGAAATTGTCATATATTTTTGAACTAACCTTTTCATCAGGTGTAATAGCTGCAGAGAAAAGTCCAATGTAATCGAATGTATCAGGATAATATCTCGAAATATGGAGTGAGTGGTAACCCCCCATTGACAAGCCGGCAATTGCACGGCCCGATTTTTTAGCAATCACGCGGTAGTTGCTTTCAACAAATTTTATCACATCCTGAAAGGTCTCCTCATACTTTCCATCCATAGTGTTGGGAAGCTGCATCGTTGGTTTATAGAACCCCAGGCTTGATTCACCTGGAGCTGCCTCCTGAACAACATTACCGTTTGGCATAACAACTATCATTGGTTTTGCTTTACCCAGTGCGATCAGATTATCAAGGATCTGGGCTGTTCTGCCAAGAGCAATCCATGCCTCTTCATCACCACCCATGCCATGAAGCAGGTAGAGAACAGGATAGCTTTCAGTGCCTTTCTCATAACCTGCAGGTGTATAAACAGTGATACGGCGTGTCATGTCAAGATCAGGTGAATTGTACCAGCGGCGGATAACTGATCCGTGGGGTACGATATTCACTTTGTAGAGGTCAGCCTTTCCGCCTCCTATGATAAATACGTTTGTTACAGAGGCAACATCACGTATCATATAAACATTATTCGGATCAGTGCATTTTAATCCGTCAACAGTAAAAGAGTAACCATAGAGATCTGAAGGAAGAACAGCGGTTGTACAGGACCATAGACCTTTTTCATCTTTGGTCATTTTTTCAGAGCCGGGTGTCCATCCCTGAGCCGGCATCCAGTCACCGGAAATCTTTACCTCTTTTGCATCGGGAGCCTGGAACCTGAATGTAACCGAATTATCTGCATTTATTTCAGGGGATGTAATATTTGCCCCACCCCATAATGCCTGCTGTGAAAATGATGAATAACAAAATAGAATACCTAATAAAACTGTAAGAAGGATATTCTTTTTCATAATCAATATGTTTTTAGCAAAAGTATAGAAATTAGAAGTTATTTATCCGGATTATCAATCACAATCCTTTCCCGTTGATTTGCCACTTTATATCCAATCAAAAACACCATTTTTGACACTCTTTCCATCTTGTCAAAATCTATTTTTTCAACATCATCTCCGGGTCCATGAAGATCTGCATGAATACCTGTATGAAAAAGAAAAGCAGGAATCCCTTTTTGCATAAAGGGCACATGGTCACTGCTGCCAAAAGGAAGATCCTTGCCCATATCCTGTACAGCAATACCTGATTCCTGGGCAGAAACATTCATAATTTTAAGAAGTTCAGAGCTTTCATGAGCAGTATAAACAAATATTTCACCGGATCGTGTGACATCCATGTCATATCCGTATAGCTTACCGGTATCTGCCGCCATTTTCGACCTTCCGACCATATCAAGATTTATGTCAACCAGTGTTTTTTCCAGAGGCATTGCAGGGTGACTTGTATAATACGTTGAACCAAGCAATCCTTTCTCTTCACCATTCACCCAGGCAAATACTATTGTCCGCAATGGTTTCTTTTTCAGCTTCATAAATGCTTCTGCAACTTCA
>JBGPAF010000156.1:0-5074 GCA_041480535.1 Bacteroidia bacterium | reverse complement strand
TATTTTGTGAATTGTTTCACATCAAATATTTTTAAATTGAATTATTGTGCAATTTAAACAAATTTCTTATCAAGAAAAAATATTTTGTATTTCATTGATATATAGTTTTTTAATGCAAGAACAATAATTAACCATACAAATATTAGTATTTTTTTATTGTCTTTTTGTTTCATTGATTATATTTTTATATGTGAATCTTCTCACATAAATGCAATATTTAAGTATCAAGAAAGAAGAATGGGATAAAGCAATTGAACAACTGCTGTTATCCTGCACCATTTTCGTCGCGGTGGACAACGAATTTGGCATTGATTATGAAATGTTGTCTCCTTCGAATATCAGCAGAATCTCGTACAACAGAGCCAAACCTGCAACATCACTTAAGTCTTTCTTCCTTCCTGTAAAAGAAAATGTGACTTCCGATCCGTCGCTTAAAAAACAGAGAATTATTATAGGAGCTCCAAACTGCGATATCCAGGGATTAAAACTTCTCGATGAAATTTACCTTGACAAGAATTTTAATGATATTTTCTACAGTGAAAGGCGCGAAAATACCATTCTTATCTCATTCGATTGTTTTGAAAAGCAGGAGCATTGTCATTGCACTGCATACAGCATTAAACCCTGGACGGATGTTGACGCAGACCTTGCAGTCATATTAGTTGAGAATGAGATCGTTTTGAGGATTATTACCGACAAAGGAAAAGACTTTATCAGTCAGTTCTCGCTGGTAAAGCCTCTGAATGATAAGGAAATCATTTCTGCAATAGACAGAGCACACAGTACAACTGAGTCTGTGCTGATTGAATCAAACAAAGGACTGCCCGATTACACAACAACCGGCAAAATTGTTAAAGAGGCGGGTGTTGCAATCTGGAAGAAATATTCGGCGCATTGTGTATCCTGTGGTGCATGCGCAACTATCTGTCCAACCTGCACCTGTTTTCTCCTGATCGACAAACCTGGTTTTGAAAAAATCAAACAGCTTGACGCCTGCCAGTATCCAGGATTTGAAAGGGTCGCAGGAGGTGAAGATTCGCTTTTTGACCTGCCGGGCCGGTTCAGGAACAGGTACATGTGCAAGTATGTCTGGAAACCTGAAAAATTCAGCTCAATAGCCTGCACTGGATGCGGAAGGTGCACCGAAGCATGTATTGGAAAGATAAACAAGAATGAATTATTCATTGAATTGGCAACTTAGCCGGTCATGATTAATGTAAAGAACATATACAAGCCGATAAAGGCAAAACTGATTGAGGTTATCGATGAATCGCCTCTGATAAAGACATTTGTCCTGATCCCTGAAAAAGAGTTCTCGTTCGGCACAGGTCAGTTCATCGAATTATCGGTCGACGGCATAGGCGAGGCTCCATTCACTCCCTCCTCCTCCCCTCATGTCACAGATAAGATTGAAGTTACTGTTATGAAGACCGGCTACGTGACTGAAATCATGCATAACCTGAAACCAGGTGCCTATATGGGTATCAGAGGTCCTTACGGAAGGGGTTATCCTGTAGAGGTGTTTTATGGTAAGGAAGTTCTTATACTCGGAGGAGGATGTGGTCTTGCTCCAATAAGATCGTTGCTTTATGCCCTGGAACATATAAAAGACAACCTTGAAAAGGTGATTCTTTGTTATGGCTCGAAAACTCCTTCAGATTGTATCTATAAACCTCTCTTCAGCAGGCTTAACTCAATTGAGAAATTTGAAGCTTACCGCACTGTTGACCGGGCAGATGATGAATGGGATGGCTCTGTAGGTGTTGTAACAACACTCCTGAATAAAATAAGGATTAATCTGAAGAATTCAATTGCCGTGGTATGCGGACCGCCGATCATGATGAAATTCGGAACTATCAGGCTTCTTGAAATGGGATACAGGGATGACCAGATATACCTCTCGATGGAAAAAAACATGTCATGTGGGCTGGGGAAATGCGGGCATTGTATGATGGGAGAATTTTTTGTATGTAAAGACGGGCCGGTATTTACATACAATGAATTAAAAAACACTCCTGATATATGGAAATAGGTCGTTTTGGAAATTTTTAGAATTAATTTGAAAATCATGAAATTTACAATAAATGATCTTAAAGAAATAAGGTTTTTTGAGAGCTATACCGATAAACAGCTTAAGACTATCTTAATGATGAGTTCAATAAAAGAGTTCAAAGTGAAAGAAATTCTGTTTGAACAGTATGATGAACTTTCTGAAGTTTATATTTTGCTGGAAGGATCACTGTCTCTCGGTATAAGCCTTGCTCAGGAAAAACGGATTCATCTTGGTACGATCGAAGAGGGCCAGCTTTTTTCGTGGTCTGCTGTTTTTCCACCTTTTATTTCAACAGCTTGGGTAATGGCATTAGCACCGGCAAAAGTGATCTCAATAAATGCAAAAAAGCTTAATAATGAGATAGAAAAAGACTGTGATTTCGGATTTAAAACCATGTCAAAAATCGCACAGACCATATCACACAGGCTAAGTGATACAAGGTTCCAGCTTATGAATCAAATGATGCTTTAAATGATCTGAAAATGGCTCAAAGGATACTTCTGGATATGATTAAACTGAGATCGGTCATGGCTGAAAACTCAACTCTGACAATTCCGGAATGTTATTTTTATGAATCTCCCGCTTTAAATGGCTTTAAATCGTTAAGGGAACTCGCCACTTTCAGATTTACTTGCAGGCGATGCGAGGACGCTCCCTGTATAAGCGTATGTCCGGTTGAAGCCCTTGAAAAAGATGAAGAGGGTATCATCGACCGGCATACAAACCTCTGCATATCATGTAAATCATGCGTAACTATCTGTCCTTTCGGTACTATGATGACAGACTTTTTCAAACATCACCGGAACAAGGATCTATATTATGATCTGAATGACAGGAAAGAAATTGAACTGTTCATAAAAGCTTGTCCTCCGGGAGTTGCTTCACTTACTGAATCGGATGAATCGCCTGCCGAGAACATTTATAAACTCAACGACAAGGTGCTCATCAGGGAATATTTATATACTACTGAAAAACCATAAATAATCTAATATGGCAGTAAATCTGTTTTACTTTCTTGTCTTCCCGGGTTTGCTTTTTGCAGCAACAGCCGGGGGATTTCTTTCATGGTTCGACAGGAAAGTAAGTGCCAGGGTTCAGTTCCGTAAAGGGCCACCCCTTCTGCAGCCTTTCTATGATTTTTTCAAACTGCTGCTTGTAAAGGAGACTATACTTCCAAAATACGGATCACCGGTATTATTTCTTCTTGCGCCTCTGTTTGCAGTCTTTGGTGCAACCATGGCAGGTGTCTTTACGCTTCTGCCGCTGTTTAACATTGATAATGGGTTCAGAGGCGATCTTCTTGTAATTTTCTACCTTCTTACTATACCCTCCTTCTCATATATTGTCGGATCTCTTGCATCGGGCAACCCGCTCGCAGCGGTTGGCGGTTCGAGGGAAATGAAGCTTATTCTGAGCTATGAGCTGACGTTCCTGCTTGTAATAGCCGGCGTGATAATGAAATGCGGCCAGCAGTTTGACCTTTACAGTATTATCCAGACTCAGCAGGCAGCATCACCTTTTATCGGAAGTGTTTCAGGTATTTTACTTTTCATTGTCGCGATATTCTGCATCCAGGCAAAACTGGCGCTTGTCCCCTTCGATATGCCCGAAGCTGAGGCAGAAATCACTGAGGGAATCTTTATAGAGTATTCGGGAGCTGCTTATGCATTGATAAAGCTGACAAAATACATAATGCTTTTTGTCCTGCCATCGCTTCTTGCTGCGCTTTTGCTGGGCGGTTTCAGACTTGATGGGATCCATATTTTATGGAGCATACTAAAGGTTTTGGGAATTGTATTGCTGCTTACACTGATCAGAAATACAAATCCCAGAATCAAGATAAAGCAGGCAGTTAATTTCTTTCTTATCTGGATGAACCTGCTTGCGATTTTATCAATAGTATTAATAGCATTTGGATATTAGCTTGATATCATTTTAATATTTTAATAATTAAGATCGTGGGATTTAAAAGTTATTGCTTCAAAAAGTCGCTCTGGGTCTTTCACTTCGGGGGAGCCTCATGCAATAATTGCGATATAGAGATCCTCGATTGCCTAACACCGCGGCACGATCTTGAACGTTTCGGGATCCTGCTTGTCGGCAGCATACGGCATGCTGATGTTCTGCTTGTGAATGGATCAATTAATAATCACGATAAAGAAAGACTTATTGAGATCTATAATCAGGCTCCCAAACCTATCCTGGTGGTAGCTATCGGAGCCTGCGGATGTACGGGAGGTATTTTTGCCGACAGTATAACTTTTGCAGGGCCGGTTGATAAGGTTATTCCTGTTGACGCCTATATTCCGGGATGCCCTCCCAAACCGGAAGCTATCATCGCAGGCATAGTCAAACTCGTAAATAAGTAAATGGAGACTGAATCTATCATACAAAATTTCAAAGACAAGTTTATCTCTGACATCCTTGAAACAGAAATCAAGAATCAGAAACGCGTTACTGTTACCATTAACCCTGATTCATTGCTTAATATGGCAAGGTATTTATATAAGGATGCAGGATTCAGATTCATCATTGCTTCAGCCATTCATACAAAAAGAGGCTTTGAGATACATTATCATTTCAGTAAAGATTCTACCGGACTGATTCTTAATCTGCATGTGATCCTTGACAGGGAAAAACCGGAGATAGAATCGCTTTCAAATATGTTTAATGCTTCAAACTGGATCGAAAGGGAGATGCATGAGCTTTTCGGCATAAATTTCCTTAATCATCCAAACCAGGATAAATTGATTTCTGAAGGGAACTGGGCAGAGGGAGTTTATCCCTACCGCAAAGATTTTAAATCTGTTACTGAGTAGAAAGAATGAGCAGAAAGACACTCATACCAATTGGACCATATCATCCGCTGCAGGAAGAACCGGAACTTTTTAAACTGTACTGTGACGGTGAAATCGTTAAAGATATTCAGTGGGTTACTGGTTACAATCACAGAAGTATTGAAAAGCTAAGTGAATCAAAAACTTACGAACAGGTATTCTTCCTTGTCGAACGTATATGCGG
>JBGPAF010000155.1:0-5080 GCA_041480535.1 Bacteroidia bacterium | reverse complement strand
CAGGATTTCAGCTGATTATCAGAGACGATCTACCCTGAGACTGTTTCTGCTGAACTGCAATGGCAATAGAGGACTTATGCTTTCCAGTACCTGGATCTTGTTTCTGCAAGCAAGAATAATTCTTATCTGCTTCTCTGCCCTCACCTCTTCTTCAGCGATTACCTGACGGCAGTTGCCGCACGGAGAAACAGATTCTGCAATCACTCCTTCATCAGACATAGCGGCAATAGCCAAAGCGACAGGCTTATCATCAGGAAAATTTGAGACAGCGCCGGCAATAGCGGTCCTTTCGGCGCATATGCCGGAGGGAAAAGCTGCGTTTTCAACATTCGATCCATGGACAATCCTGCCTGATTCAAGTCTTATAGCTGCTCCTACCATAAACCTGGAATAGGGAGCGTAAGCAAGTTTCGCTGCTTCTCTTGCAGCTATTATAAGTTCTTGATCTTCAGAGCTAAGCTCTTCCGGATTTTCATATTCCTTATAAGAAAATGAGATATTTTTAATTATTGACATAACTCTCTTATACAGTTTGTGTTACAAAGTTAACAAAATAAATGAGTTTGGAGTGAGCTAAAGTTTGGAGTACTCAGAGTTAATTACAACTTTAGGCACTCTAGGCACTTTAGTTCACTTTAGGCACTTAAGTTTCTTTTTCCTATTTTTGCCGGAAATGTGAAAATAGTGGGAAGGAAAGTAAATCTTTTTTTTATAATACTTATTTTAACCGGTCTATGGTCCTGCAGGGTTTCAAAACCGCTGGTTACCCCTTCATCAGTAAGCGGTTCAGCTACGGATTATATTAAAAATTACAGGGACCTGGCTGTCAGTGAGATGAGGAGGACGGGTGTGCCAGCGAGCATAACCCTTGCCCAGGGCATGCTTGAATCAGATTACGGACGGAGCTCACTGGCGAGGTTAGGCAATAACCATTTCGGCGTAAAATGCCATAGTGACTGGAACGGTCAGACAATAAGGCAGCATGATGACAAGCGGAACGATTGCTTCAGGAAATACAGAAGGCCTGAGGATTCATTTTATGATCATTCCGATTTTCTGAAATCAGGCTCGCGTTACAGCTTTCTTTTTGATATTGATCCTTTAGATTACAAAGCCTGGGCGCGCGGCTTAAAAAGAGCAGGATATGCTACCAATCCCGATTATGCAAATCTGCTGATAAGGAAAATTGAGGAGAATAAGCTGTATGATTTTGACAGGAATTATACTGCAGGTGCAAAGAAACCTCCGGAAAAGATTCAGGCCAGGGAAACTCCTGCAGTTTCCAAGCCAGGTAATAATGAAACTGTCAAAGTTCAGGGAGGGACAATAACTTTTGGCGATGTTATGGCAAGAGCCCCGAGAATAATGGAGAATAACAGGATTCAGTATGTTATTGTTAAGGATGGAGAATCAAAGGAGAAACTGGATAACGAATTCCAGCTTCTGAAATGGGAGCTTGCAAGATATAATGATCTTAATGAAAATTTCACACCGGTCCCCGGACAAATGCTGTACCTCGAACCGAAAAGGGACAAGGCTGAAACCGGCATTGAGTATCATATTACGGCGGAAGGGGAGACAATGTATATGCTATCCCAGAAGTACGGTGTAAAACTAAAAAGTCTTCTTGAGATGAACAGTATGACTGAAGGAAGTGAGCCTGCCGCAGGGCAGAAGATATGGCTGCAGGGTCAAAAGCCCGTTAATTGACCGGAACAGAGAATTCATCTATAATGAAACCTCTCAGAAAATCTTCGGTGGTCATTCTTTTTTTACCCTCAATCTGCAGATTTAAGATTCTTATAAAACCACCTGTGCAGGCAATCTTAATAAAGTTCTTTCCATCCGAGACAATCTTCCCTGGCTGAAGCAGGTGTTTTTCTGTTTCAGGCTGGCTCTCATAGATTTTAAATGAAATACTCCTTTTTTCATTTTTAAAAACCGATCTGGCACATGGATAAGGGGCAAGTCCCCTGATGAAGTTATGGATCTTCTGAGGTTCTTTGTTCCAACCTATAGTGCAATTATCAGGAAAAATTTTGGGAGCCAGTTTAAGAATTTCACCCGGGATCATAAAATTTGACTGAGACTGAGGTTTGATCCAGTTTCCGGCGATTGCTTCAAGAGTCTTAATTACCAGTCTGGCACCATGTTTCATTAGCTTGTCGTGCAGGTCACCTGCATTTTCAAAAGGGAATACCGGAACTTCCTGCCTTAGAAGAATGTTACCGGTGTCAATTTTATCATCAATAAGAAAAGTGGTAACTCCTGAAACTGTCTCACCGTTTATTATTACATGGTGTATGGGTGCCGCACCTCTGTACTGAGGTAAAAGTGAAGCATGAAGATTTATGGTGCCTTTCGGAGGTATTTTCCAGACCGCTTCAGGGAGCATTCTGAAAGCTACAACAACAAATACATCTGCGTTAAGCCGTTTAAGCCGTTCGACAAAAACTGGATTCTTTAGATTATCAGGCTGAAGCAGAGGAAGATAATTGGATTCTGAAAAAAGCTTCACTGCCGATTTTGTAACCGTTCTGCCTCTACCAGCAGGTTTGTCAGGAGAGGTGACCACTGCTACCACATTATACCCGTTCATTAACAGTGAACCCAGAGGAGCGACAGCAAATTCAGGCGTCCCCATAAAAACCACCCTTAGACTTTTCATAGACGGAGTCTGATCCTTTTATCACACAAATCTACGAAAAAAATCAATCCTTCACAATGTGTTTGTAGCAGGTAAGGTTATGCCCCATTTTGTTTGCCTTGGTCTTGAGATAGAATTCGTTATACGGATTTGAGGGGATCTCCAGCGGAACAGCTTCAACTATTTTAATTCCATAGCCTTCAAGCCCCGCCCTTTTTACTGGATTATTCGAAATAAGTCTGACCTTTCCAAGACCCAGCTCCCTCATAATGCTTGCTCCAACGCCATAATCCCTTTCATCTTCTCCGAATCCGAGTTTCAGATTTGCCTGGACAGTATCCATACCTTCATCCTGGAGCTTATAAGCTTTTATCTTGTTAAAAAGTCCGATTCCCCTTCCTTCCTGGCTGAGATAAATTACAACCCCTTTCCCTTCGGCTTCGACCATATCCATTGCTTTATGGAGCTGGGAGCCGCAATCGCACCTTAAAGAACCGAAAATATCGCCTGTAAAGCATGATGAATGGAGTCTTACAAGAACAGGCTCATCCTTTGTCCATTTGCCTTTAACAAGTGCTGCATGTTCAAGGCCGTTGTTTATCTGGCGGAAAGGGATGAATTCAAACTCACCATGTTCAGTGGGCAGTTTTACCAGTTCGCCCTTTTCAATTATTGTATCTCTTTCAAGAGTAAATGTTATCAGATCCCTGATTGCTATTATTTTAATATCAAATTTCTTACGTAATTTTTCAAGATCAGGTAGTCTGGCCATTGATCCGTCATCATTCATGATCTCAACAAGGGCACCGCCGGGTTGTAATCCTGCCATCTGTGTAAGATCAACAACAGCCTCAGTATGACCGGCTCTTCTCAGGACACCTTTCATCTTGGCCTTCAGGGGAAATATATGTCCCGGTCTGCCAAGGTCAGCTGGTTTTGTAGCAGGATCGACCAGGGCTTTTATAGTCAGAGCTCTGTCTCTGGCTGAAACGCCGGTGGTCGTTTCCGGGCCCAGAAGATCGACTGAAACTGTAAATTGGGTTTCATGCAGGGAGGTATTTGTTCCAACCATAAGATCGAGCTCAAGTTCTTCGCATCTCTCTTCAGGGAGGGCTGTACAGATAAGTCCCCGTCCATGTTTGGCCATAAAATTCACAATTTCCGGTGTTATGAGTTCAGCCGAACAGATGAAATCACCTTCATTTTCCCTTTCTTCATCATCCACCACAATCAGGAGCTTACCGTTCCTGATATCTTCAATGGCTTCATCGATCGTATTAAGCTTAATTTTCATTTTAATGTTATATTTATTGCTTCTCAAATAAAGGATTGCGCCGTGTCCCGACAATAATTATCCTGTACAAGTAATCCTTTATCTTCTTGAAAAACGCCAGATAAGTATCCACGTTCAGTATTACAGAATCAGTTGAAGCTTTGTAAGTAAGGAAAAGTCCGATGGGAAGAAGGATATATGTTGATGCCCACATCCCGGCAATTGTGCTGACAAGATCTTCTTCAACAAGCTTCTCGCCTGAAATTGATATAACGTACCAGATTACAAAAAACAGTATAGAAATAACAGCGGGTGTGCCTAATCCGCCCTTTCTGATAATTGCCCCCAGGGGAGCGCCTATAAGGAAGAAAACAAGACAGGCAACCGCCAGGGTGAATTTTTTATTCCAGTTGATTTCGTAACGTTTGATGAATTTAACATCATTGTGGAGGGTTTCATTCTGGGTTGTCAGGTAGTTGCTTGCACTTTTTAAATTTCCGATTGCTTTTGTTATTACAGTTTTCTTTTCAACTATTGGAAGTGAATCGTACAGAACCTTAGTGTTAAATACCGGTCTTTCTGCCTGAATTGATTCCCCCTGTCTCCTTCTATACTCTCTGGCAAAGTTTCTTACGTTGTACAATAATGAATTTGAGTATTCTTGGTAGAAATCATCAACCCGCCTGGTATACCTTGTATTCATTGAATCAATATCGTATGTCAGCTGTGCAATGTTTTTCATTGCAGAGTTCGATTTGAACAGGTCTATTTCAGTTCGCTCAAGATCGAATCCTGAAAGGGATACGACAAGGGTCTGCTCCCTGAAAATATCTTTTCTGAACGGGTATTTTTTTTCGGGCTTACCGGGGTCCTGTTCGGGCATTTCACTGTAGGAATAGCCATTATAGAGCACCATTGACATTGCAGTTTCATCCTGAGCTACTTTCATATATCCCGAGTCGGCATAGATCACATCGGTGTTTCCCTTGTTTTTACGGTGATCATAGATATAAACCTTATCGAGGCGGTTTGTGACCGGATCTTTCGAAGTTACTTTTATACTGAAGCCGTCAATATCGTTGTTGAAAGTGCCTGCCTGCAGGTTTATATCAGGCCGTTTACGACGGATATCCAGTAAAAGGGTTCTTGCCTGCCGGTTT
>JBGPAF010000154.1:0-5102 GCA_041480535.1 Bacteroidia bacterium | reverse complement strand
TCACGGAATTCCCTGTAATCAGTTTCGATTACTGATACAAGTTTATCTTCGCCGGGACTTGTTATATTATTTTTCTCTGATTCCAGTGATTTATCAATAAGACTTAGTTCTTTTTTGATTTTTAAGCTATCCGGATTCCTGCGATACGGCGTTTCTTCAGCATCAGTCACACCCAAAAATACAGGCGTTATATTGCACCGGGTTTTAAACCTTTGGAGCATTAATAATAGAAAAATGTTCCCGCCTTTTCATTTGCACATTTACGATATTCTTTGGATAATTTCAGCTGCATTTCCTTATATTCGCAGGTTTCTTAGGAACTGAATTTAATAAAAGCCTAACAAAGGAGAATTATCGATGGCATACAAAGATGTTTTAAAAAACGGAATAAGGACATTCGAAGATTTGGAGAAATGGCTTATCGGTCAGAAGGCAAAAGTTGATCCCAGGCTCAGGGATGTTATTGCCAAATATCCTATGAGGGTAAATACCTATTACCTCGGGCTCATTGAAAAGATAAATGACGGTATCTGGAAGCAGGCAATTCCTGATGTCAATGAACTTGAGCATTATATGGATCTTACAGAAGATCCGCTTGATGAGGAAGGTGATATACCTCTTGGTGGTCCAAGGACAATAGTACACAGGTATCCCGACAGAGTTTTATTGTTGGCATCAAACGAGTGCTCAATGTATTGCAGATTCTGCACCAGAAAGCGAAAAGTTGGTGATGACCATAAAAATCCTTCATTGGAGGATATCAATAAGGGAATTGAATACATAGCATCTCACGAAGATATAAGAGATGTATTGATCTCTGGCGGTGATCCGCTCCTGATTTCGAACAAAAGGCTGGATGAAATTCTGGGAAAACTGACAGTAATTGACCACCTTGATTTAATCAGAATTGGTACAAGGGTCCCATGTGTATGGCCGCAAAAGATTATTGAAGATAAAGAGTTAATTGAGGTGCTGAAAAAATATACCCCAAGATCACTTAAACAGCCGCAATTCTTTATAAACACTCACTTTAATCATCCCAATGAAATTACTAAAGAGAGTTTTCAGGCTATTAAAATTCTGAGGGAACTTGGTATCCCTTTAGGAAACCAAACTGTTCTTTTAAAGGGAGTTAACGACGATACAGATGTAATGAGAGACCTGATGCACGGTCTCGGTAAGTTAGGTGTAAAACCATATTATCTGTATTACGCAGATCTTGTTGAGGGAACAGGTCATTTCAGGACGGAAGTATCTAAAGGAAAAGAAATCTGCAGAGACCTTTGCGGAGCAACTACAGGTTTTCTTCGCCCGACATATGTAGTAGATATGCAGGGTGGAAGAGGTAAAGTTCCGGTAGATCTTGGCTATTCAGATGGAATCAGTGAAGAGAAAAAAGGAGGAACTCTTACATCAGCGATCGGACTTGGCAAAGTCTATGTTAACGATCCTATTGAAAGAATAGAAGGGAAACCATCAAGACATAATCAAAACAGGAAATAAAACACCTATTCATTAATTTACAGAGACTGGAAATACAGCTTATCCGGTATAACCGATTTCTGAATAGTGATCAGGCATCTATTGCTTTTTCCTGATAATCGAGGCACTCATGAACCTTTGTCAGGCTCTCAGCATTTTCAGCGATTATTACAAGCGTGTCATTCGGTTCAATAACTGTTGAGCCGTTGGGTGTAATAAAAACGCCTTTCCGTTTGATAAGGGCTATCAATGCTGCCCTGGGAAATCCCAGTTCCAGAATTCGTTTTCCTACAACAGGATTTTTGTCATTAATCTCAATCTCTGTGAGTTCCGATTTCATTGTATCCGATAATTCAATATCCGGAGGGGTTCTCTGTTTTGCTTTCTCCGGAACAGTAACATGCAACCATTTTGCCACATGACGTAAAGTTGTTCCCTGCAGAAGGACAGATGTCAGCGAAATAAAGAAAACAAGGTTGAAGATCATTTGTGATTTATCAATTCCTGCAAGCAGTGGATATGTGGCAAAAACGATGGGAACCGCTCCTCTTAAACCTACCCACGAAATAAATGTTATTGTCTTAAGCTTCAATCTATATGGGAGGAGAGAGACAAATACACTAAACGGACGGGCAACGAACATAAGGAAAGCTGAGACAAGCAGTCCTATGCCGAGAACAGGAATTATCTGACTCGGAAACACCAGCAATCCAAGTGTAAGGAAAAGGACAATCTGCATAAGCCATGCAAGACCATCAAAAACCTGCATTATTGTCTTTTTATGAATGAGGTACTGATTTCCGAGGTACACTGCTGAGAGATAAATAGCAAGAAAACCATTCCCTCCTATAAAATCTGTAAATGAAAATGTAAAAAACATAAGAGCTATTACCAGAACCGGGTAGAGTCCGGAAAAGTCAAGCTCAATTCTGTTAATTAATTCTTTTCCAAGTTTTCCGGTAAGCAAGCCTACTGCGCTTCCAATTATTACCTGTTTAATAAATAAAGGAATAATGCTCAAAGCGGAATGATCTTCTGACGTCATCAATCCCATCACTGCAATAGTGAGAAAATAGGCCATTGGATCGTTGCTTCCGCTCTCCAGCTCCAATGTTGCACGAATGTTCTTTTTTAATCCTATGCTTTTTGATCTGAGGATTGAGAACACAGCAGCAGCGTCAGTAGAAGAAACAATCGCTCCAAGAAGTAAACCTTCATAAAATGTAAAATCAGTGATTGCCCAAACAAACACTCCCACCGATAATGCAGTCAGAAAAACACCTATTGTTGAAAGGGTAAGCCCATGCCAGAAAACGGGTTTTATTACCTCCCACCTCGTCTCGAGCCCGCCTGAAAAAAGTATAAGATTCAATGCAACGATTCCGATAAACCGCGCAATGCCCGGATCATCAAAATTGATTTTTCCGAAGCCCTCCGAGCCGGCAAGCATACCAACAATGACAAATAGTATAATGGTCGGAACACCAAGACGGTAAGAAGTTTTCCCTGCTATTATGCTTAATCCCAGAAGCAGCGAGCCAATAAGAAGAATATTTTCGAGCGTAAGATTCATTGGAACTCCTTTGCGCACCCGAATGATCTCTTCTTCCCGAAACAAAAATTTCCAGGGAGAGATATCAGGAATATTTTATCCGGTCTGTAAAATAGTTATTTTATTTTAAAGAAAAACTGCTTATTGTAACATATGTTACATTTTTGAATCTTTGAAATTGATTTTTTTGCAGATCTTTATACGGGGAATCATGCATTTCGAGGACTCATGTCCTTAAAAGAAAGAAAATATTATTAACTAAAACTATATTTTAACATGAGTATGTTTTGCTTTCAGTGTCAGGAGACCGCAAAAGGAACCGGATGTACAATTTCTGGTGTTTGCGGTAAAACGGAGAAGGTTGCCAATATGCAGGACCTTCTTGTTTTTGTGCTAAAGGGAGTATCATATTACAGCTCAAAGCTCAGAGAGCTTGGAATCGAAAATGATTCTGCCGATAAATTTATTGTTGACAGTCTCTTTATGACTATCACAAATGCAAACTTTGACCATGAAAGGTTTGTGTTCAGGGTCAGGGAAGCCCTTAAGCTCCGTGAAGAACTTAAGGCATCATACTTTAAGGCCGGCGGAAAAATTCCTTCCACTCTTCATGAATCCGCAACATGGACAGGGAATACAGTTGAAGAGTTTGAAGCCAGGAACGTTTCAATCGGAGTCCTTTTGACAAATAATGAGGATATAAGATCGCTGAGGGAACTGGTCACATATGGTCTGAAAGGGATTGCCGCATATGCCGAACATGCTTATAACCTTGGCTTTGAGGATAAGTCAATTTACAAATTCATCCAGGATGCACTCGTTGCTACCACTGATGATTCTCTTGGTGCTGATCAGCTGACAGCCCTGGTACTTGAGACCGGTAAATTTGGCGTTACGGCGATGGCCCTCCTCGATAATGCCAACACCACAAAATACGGAAATCCGGAGATTACAAAGGTAAATATCGGAGTAAGAAATAATCCAGGTATCCTCATCAGCGGCCATGATCTGAGAGATATGGAAGATCTTCTGAAGCAGACTGATGGAACAGGAGTTGATGTATATACTCACAGCGAAATGCTGCCTGCCAACTATTATCCTGCATTCAAAAAATACAAGCATTTTGTAGGCAACTATGGAAGTTCATGGTGGAGACAGAAGGAAGAGTTTGAGACTTTTAACGGACCCATTCTCTTTACTACCAATTGTATTGTTCCTCCAAGAAAGGAAGCATCATATTTTGATAAAGTCTATACGACGGGTGCTGCAGGATATACAGGATTCAAACATATCGGAGAAAGGCCCAAAGGCGGACAGAAAGATTTCTCACAGATAATTGAGCATGCAAAAAAGTGTAGGCCTCCTGTTGAAATTGAAAAGGGCGAGATCGTAGGCGGATTTGCTCATAACCAGGTTATTGCCCTTGCCGACAAAGTTGTTGATGCTGTTAAATCAGGAGCCATAAAGAAATTCTTCGTGATGGCCGGTTGTGACGGACGTTTCAAGGATCGCAGTTATTACACAGAATTTGCACAGGCATTGCCCAAAGACACTGTAATTCTTACTGCAGGCTGCGCAAAATACCGTTACAATAAGCTCCAGCTTGGCGATATTAACGGGATACCGAGAGTTCTTGATGCCGGTCAGTGCAACGATTCATACTCACTGGCAGTTATAGCCCTCAAGCTTAAAGAAGTTTTCAACCTGAAAGATATCAACGATCTACCGATCACATTCAATATCGCATGGTATGAGCAGAAGGCGGTGATAGTATTGCTTGCTCTTCTTTATCTTGGTGTTAAGAACATTCACCTGGGACCGACTCTTCCCGGATTCCTATCACCAAATGTAGCCAAAGTTCTCATTGAGAAATTCGGAATAGCAGGTATCGGAACTGTTGAAGATGATATAAAATTGTTCCTGAGTTAAAAAGCTGTATGGGCGTAGCATGCTACGCCCATACCATCTATATAGCCGATCCTCCTCTTTCGCCGGTACGGATCCTGATACATTCTTCAAGCGGCGTAATAAAGATCTTGCCGTCACCAACATTACCTTCCTCCCCGTC
>JBGPAF010000153.1:0-5109 GCA_041480535.1 Bacteroidia bacterium | reverse complement strand
ATCGTTATGGGGGGTTATGAACTGGGTACGGCTATGATAAAAGTCGAAAAAAAGGCTGATGGCAGCTATGGTGTTAAAGAGCTTTTCAGGCATAATGATTTCGGTGATCACACCAAACCACCGATATTGTATAATGGTTATTTCTATGCTCAATTCTCAACAAACAGTAAACGTGACGGTTTGGCTTGTATGGACATGGATGGCAAGGTCATGTGGAAAACAATGCGTGACCCTCTTTTCGATAAAGGCAGCATGATTCTGGCTGAAGGACTGATTATTGCTACCGACGGAAGAACGACTTTGTATCTGATAGAACCTGACCCATCCGGATTCAAACCCCTTGCGTCAGCAGAGTTGCTTAAAGAAGGAGGAACAAGCGGCAATGATCCCATGGCATCGAGAGTTGGAGGCTCATCTCAAAACTGGGGAGCCATGGCGCTTGCTGACGGCAAGCTGCTACTCAGGGATCAAAGCCGGTTAATGTGTGTCAGGGTTGCTAAATGATTCCAGCCAAGTCAAGCTCATAAGATCAAAAAGGTTGCAACTTTTAGTCGTTCGGGGTACTGAAAAAAGAGTGAGAGTGAGAGCGATTAAGCTCGAACTTGAGCTCTCAATCTATTTTCCTCGTTTCCGCTTTTTAATCAACTTTTTCTATTGAGATCAGGATCATCGGTAGGCTATATCCATTATTTCAAAGACAATATCTTCCCTGGTTCGCTTTATAGTGACCTTTTCTCCGATTTTTTTATTTGTTAATGCTTTGGCCAAAGGTGATATAAATGAGATCTTACCTTTGGATATGTCTGCCTCATCAACACCTACTATCTGAAAAATCTGAATGTCACCGGATGCCTCGGTTTTAAGAGTTATTAATGCACCGAACCTTATTTCATTTTGAGGTTGCTCTTTCAGATCAACAACTTTGGCTTCAGCAATTCTGTTGTTCAACAGCTGTAATTTTGCATTAATATAATTCAATTCAATTCGTTTCTCATTTTCGTTAGTGCTGCTCAGATTGTCTTTTTCATGGATCAGCATCTGTTTTTCATCTAATAGCTGATCCATTCCGGCCCGGGTAACAAAGTTGGTTACACCTTCCGGTAAATACGCCCTCTGTGGTACTAAAGGAACTTCTTCCTGATCGTCTTCTTTGACAAATCCTCTGCTCATATCACTTGGATCTGAACTACTAAATTATCTCTTAAAGGTTATATTCTGACAAATATAGTCAGTTTTTGGGGTAACCTGCTTTTTAATAGTTCGTATGCTTTCGGCAATCATTTATTCAAAAACCCTGATACGAGTTATAAGAAGAAGATTTTTATTAATTTTCAACCTCTCAAAAAGGATTTAAATTTCTGTAAAATGAATATAAAGAAATCTGTTCCCTGTTCTGCCGTAAGACATGAAGCAAAAAAAATAAGCAGACGCAAAGTGCTGAAAAGTTTGGTACTTGCTCCGATTAATCTGAGCTTATTCCTGTCTGTCATCAAAGCCCAGGGAAAAAGACAGGGATATCCTGAGGGAATCAACCTGCCGGGGAACTTTTATCCCGGATATGGGAGTCTGACGGATAACCTCTACCTCCCTAACCGACCAATGGGTAAGGCACAGGGCATCCTGCCAGGAAGGGTAAGCTGGGTATGGAATCCTGCATCCACAAATCCCGATTGCGTAAATAAACCCACATCAAAGGACGCCCCTTTGGTAAAGTACGATGCCTGGTTTATGGATAAAAATACAAACCAGGAAATAGTCGATCTTATGCTCAAAGCCGGCCTCTGTTCAATGGCCGGTAATGAAAAACAAGCTGAAGCCTGGGATTCCATATTCAGATATCATAATCAGAAGCGTGGCAAAGGAAACGTCCCTTACCTTGAAGGTGAAAAAATATATATTAAGCTGAACAGGACCTCTGCATCCGGAGGAATGAGTCCTGATTACGGGAGACTGGACGAGAACCCTTTAACTCTGGCTTGCGAAACATCACCCCAGATTGTTCTTTCAGTGCTCAGACAACTTGTCCATGGTGCAGGTGTACCCCAGGAATGTATTTATGTGGGAGATGCTATGAGAAATATTTATCAGGATGAATACAGTAAATACTATGCCGAATATCCGCGGGTGAATTATCTATCAAGTTTTGGCGCCACACATGGAAGGATTCACACAAGTGAATCCAAAAAAGACCTGATCTTTTATTCAGATAAAAAATCCATTATGAGCGGGGCAGGATCGGATAAGATCTATACGGTACTTGAAGATGCGGAATACCTCATCAACCTCGCAGCGATGAAGGGACATGGGATTGCCGGGATTTCCCTGTGCGCTAAAAATCATTTTGGGACACAAACAAGGCGCGATGCCTCTCACCTCCACTCCGGACTGAAAAATAGAAACAGTAAGGGATATGGAAACTATAGGGTACTGGTCGATCTTATGGGTAACAAATTTACCGGTGACAAGAACCTTTTCTACATCCTCGACGCTCTCTGGTCAGGGTCAGATTGGAACGGGCTTCCCGTTAAATTCTTAATGCCGCCCTTTAATAATCACTGGAGTTCGTCCCTGCTCCTGTCGCTCGATCCGGTAGCTATAGAATCACTAGCTTTTGATATTCTGAGAACTGAGTTCTCATTACCCGAACATGCTGTGCCGCATATTCTTGAGCCTGGTGTCGATGATTATCTGCAC
Source organism: Bacteroidia bacterium (assembly GCA_041480535.1). Taxonomy (GTDB): domain Bacteria; phylum Bacteroidota; class Bacteroidia; order Bacteroidales; family VadinHA17; genus LD21. The sequence goes on along the minus strand of JBGPAF010000153.1, from coordinate 2,415 downwards.
CAGACCGCTGATTCCGGAAACTGGCCTGCGGGGATCACCTACACTCCAAATGGCGATGGTATTCCGATTCCAAAAAGCCTGGGTGTTCATGAGCACTGGAATAATCAGGCAGACAAGCAGTACTCAAAGAACCTTGGTACAGGTGAAGGAATCGAACTGGTGAAAATTTTCCTCAAAAATTGATCCGGTTTGAGTAACGCACCTGTCCCTGGAAGTTTCGGAGGCCAACCTTAAAAGAAATCAGACCAGTACAAGTGCGGACACGACAGGACTAAAAAATGTATCCAATAGTCAATAGTACAGAAAACAGAGCGAGTGTGAGCGTGAGTCTTGAAATGAGCAACACTCTGAAATTGTTGAGCATCCATTGGGGTCAACCAGTGTGTTCCTCCGTTTTGCCGTGCATCAGGAGGTTTACAGCATCGTTGAGGGAGCCAGCTGGTATCACCTTACCGGAATTCACAAAGAAGATTTCGTCCGCATTCTCAATAGTGTTAAGACGGTGGGCAATTATGACTCTCGTGGTCGATTCGGGAAGCTTCTTAAGTATTTCCTCAAGCAACTGCTCTGTAACAGTGTCGATATTGGAAGTGGCTTCATCAAGGATAAGGAGCTCAGGTTTGCGAAGCACAGCGCGCATGAATGCAATAAGCTGCTTCTGTCCCAGGCTTATACCATCGCCTGTTGTCATTATCATAGTATCAAGGCCCTTTTCGAACCTGGCAAGAATAGTCCCAAGCTCTGCTTCAGATACGGCCTCTTCCAACTTGTCTGCAGAAACGGATGCTTGCCCTTCCTGACCATAAAGGAGGTTTTCCCTGACAGTGCCTGTAAAAAGAAATGGATCCTGAAGTATAAAACCGATCTTCCTGCTGCGTTCAGCCGGATCATATGTCTTAATATTCTTTCCATCCAGTATCACATCTCCCTTCGAGGTATCATAAAGGCGGGAAATAAGTGATGCAATGGTCGTCTTTCCTCCTCCGGTGGGGCCAACAAAAGCATATGTCTTTCCCCTTTCAAGTCTGAAGCTTACCTTATGCAGAACCTCTTTCCCTTTAGGATATGAAAATGAGACCTTTCTGAACTCAAGATATGATGATGTTTTGCACCCGTTGTCGCCGATCTTTTCAAGATTGCTCTCCAGCGACAACAGGCTGGAAATGCGGTCCCAGGCTGCCAGCGCCATCTGAAAGTTAGCCCACAATGCCGCTAACTGCCTGAGGGGGTTGTAGAAGTTTGTTATGTAAGCAATGAAGCTAATAAGGAGTCCTACCGTGAATCCACCCTTCATTATCAGGTAAATGCCAAGCGCAAGGACAATCATCTGCCCGATGTTCGCAGCGAGAGTGTAGACCGGCATCAGAAAGTTGTTGGCTATCCCCGCCTGAACTGAACGATGGTAATTCTCTCTGTTGGCTTTTTCAAATCGATTCCGGAAATAATCGCGCCTATTGAAAGCAATGACTACCCTGAAATTGGCAAGACTTTCCTGTATCTCAGCACTTAGTCCACCTGTGCTTTTCAGGCTGGCTGCATTCCTACTCTTTACCCATGGCGAAATAAGCTTGGTAAAGATCCATACCAGCAAAGCTGGAATGAGAGCAACAAGCCCGAGGCGAAGGTTAATGATCAGCAATATGATTGCGGCCCCTGTCATAGTGAAGATACTGCCTATGAACTGCATCAGCGACTGGGAGAAAAACTGGTTCACTTTGTCCGTGTCGTTGTTTATGCGTGAGATAAGGTCGCCGGCTTTGTTCTGGTTGAAAAAGTCAAGCGGAAGCTCCTGAAGCTTGTCGAAAACCGAATTGCGAAGCCTGTAGAGCATTCTCTGACCAATCCCTCCCATCATCCGCATCTGCAGGTAATTTGCTGCGAATGCAAATATATACAGAGTGAATAGGATTCCTGAAAAGACTAGGACCCCGTGGAATTGTTTTGACTGAACATAGGTATCGATTGTATAGCCTATAAGGTAGGGGCCTAACAGACTCAGCAACGCATTTATAAATATCGCTGTAAGCGCCAGTACAAGGTTTCTTCTTTCACCGCCTATTATTGTGACAAGTTTTCTTAAAGAAGCAATACCTGTTTTTTTCTGCTCCTGTCTGTCCGTTTGCCGGTACAAATCATAATTCATAGTGGTGCGTGCTTCGTTGTGAATTATAAATCTGTACATATTCGGTGGAGTTATCAAGGAGCTCCTTGTGCTTCCCGGTTGCAATAACCTCCCCTTCCATAAGCAGGATGATCTGTTCAAAGTGTTTCACCGGGGCAATTTTCTGTGTAACCGTGATAAGGGTAAGAAAAGGGTAGTTGTTCTGCAGGTTGCAGAGTATCCTGTTCTCGGTCTTCCTGTCAACGCGCGATGTAAAATCGTCAAGTAAAAGGACTTTCGGCCCTATTGCCAGT
>JBGPAF010000152.1:0-5131 GCA_041480535.1 Bacteroidia bacterium | reverse complement strand
TGTATAAAAAGCCTCGTGTGCCCGATGAAAACCGCCAATACCTATATGTGCTATTCCGGTTCTTATTTTTGACCGGTCATAGGCAGGGATTACCACCTTTTTGGGAAGCAGGTACATGTTTTTTAAATTTAATTTTCTTATTTCCTGCATAGCAACCAGATATTAGTTCTTGTCTACTTGAAATCGCTGAAATAATACAGCAAGGATGATGATCAATCCTTTGATAACCTGTTGTGAATAGGCCGGAATATTAATAAGGTTCATGATATTCCCAATCATCCCTAAGATCAACACGCCTAAAAGCGTATTAACAGCTGACCCTTTGCCACCGCTTAAACTTGCACCACCGATCACAACCGTGGCAATTACATCCAGTTCCATTCCCGCACCCATAACCGGAGAACCAACTGCTGTTCGTGCGGTAGTTATAATACCGGCAACAGCAGACAAACCACCGGCAATAGCATATACGCTGAATTTATAGGCAGATACTTTTATACCCGATAAACGGACAGCCTCTTCATTGCTGCCGATGGCTATAATGATACGTCCAAAAACGTTATACTTCAACAGAACTGCAGTAATGGCAAATATTAAAAACAGAACATATGCAGGATTTGGAAAGCCTAAAAAACTGCCGCTGCCAAAGTCTGTTAATGCAGAAGCATTTTCACTTACAAGAATGGGAGCTCCTTTTGAAAAGATGAAACCAAGTCCTCTTACAATGGACATCAGCGCAAGGGTTGCTATGAATGGAGCCATTCTATGTACAGATACCAGATAACCTGACAAGCTTCCTACCAGCAGTCCACATGCCAGCGATGCTATTATCGCAAGAGGCAGAGGGATGGTCCGGGTAAATATTGCACACAATACTCCAACCATGGCAACGATTGAACCCACCGAAAGATCTATGCCTCCGGTCAGGATCACCAGCAGCATACCCATGCTGATGATCCCGACAGGAGTAACCTGTCTTATAAGGTTGAATAAATTTGCAGATGTAAAAAACACGTCTGATACAAGAGCCGAAACCACAAGCATAATCAGTAAAATAAATACCGTATTATACTTTATGACAAATTGCCAGTATCTTTTTAATCCCATTTTAGTATTCATCACTCAAAATTCTTAATCATGACTGGGTTAATAATGCTTATCATCAAATAACCAGCAACAAGCAACTTAAGCTAAAGAACTGATTGCCGGAATGTGACATTTTCATTTACACCTAAGGACAGACGCAGGATCTCCTCTTCTGAAAATTCCTTTTTCATCAGCCATCCCTGAACCTGACCTTTCCGCATAACAATTATTCTGTCGCAGATACCAGTTAATTCTGAGGTCTCAGACGAGATCACAATTATTGCCACTCCTTTTTGCGAGAGTTCATTTATAAGATTATAAATCTCAACCTTTGCCCCTACATCGACACCGCGCGTTGGTTCATCTATTATCATCACCCTGCAATTCCGGTTCAGCCATTTTGCCAGGACAACTTTTTGCTGATTTCCACCGCTTAGTTTACTTACTTCCTGATTTTCATTTTCAGTTTTAATTGTCAGCTTTCTTATCAGCTCTGTTGTAATATCGCTTTCTTTTTTAGCTTTGATAAAACCAAAATGCCCTGTGATTCCTTTATAACTGGCTAAACTTATATTCTCTTTTACAGTCAGGGAAAGTATCACACCATGTTGTTTCCTGTCTTCAGGTACCATGCCGATTCCCATCCTCACTGCTTTCCCGGGAGAGCTGATTTGAAGTTCCTTCCCTGACAAATAAATTCTTCCTTTTGCTTTCTTATCAGCAGCAAAAATAGCCCGGACTGTTTCACTGCGGCCGCTACCCACAAGACCTGCAATTCCGAGTACTTCGCCTTTTTTAATGGCCAGTGATACACCTCTTACTTTTTCACCCTGGCTGATATCAACTGCTTTTAATACTTCTTCACCGATAATTGAATCACGTAAAGGATACATCGCTTCCAGCGATCTTCCCAGCATTAACCTGATAATTGAATCCCTGTCGGTTTCAGATACCGGTAAACTCCCGCTTGAAACTCCATCTTTCAGAACAGTTATCCGGTCGGCAATCTGAAAAACTTCGCTTAAGTGGTGTGAAATATAAATAATGGCAACTCCTTCTTCTTTAAGCCTTTTCAACGTATCGAAAAGCTTTTGAATATCCTGCGGCCCCAGCACTGCCGAAGGCTCATCGAGAATCAGCACTCTCACGTGCTCCGATAATGCCTTTGCAATTTCTACAATCTGCTGCTGTGCTATACTCAGGTCAGCTGTTTTTAAAGAAGGATTTATACTGAAACCTATATTATTAATGAGTTCTTCTGCTTTCTTTTTTAGTTTGCCCCACTGTACCCACATACCGGTTGAACCTAATTGATTTAAAAAAATATTTTCGGCAACCGATAGTTCAGGAACAAGTGAAAACTCCTGGTAAATTATACCAATTCCAATCTTCTTGCTGTCATGTGTATTCCTGATCTGGACTTCATTACCATCAATAAAAATCTGACCGGCATCTTTTGTATAAGCACCTGAAAGGATTTTCATCAGGGTAGATTTACCCGCGCCATTTTCTCCAATGAGTGCATGAATCTCGCCAGGTAAAACTTTTAATGTAACATTTTTTAATGCTGCAATCCCGCCGAATGACTTTGAAATATTTCGTAATTCTACCCTGTTCATTGTAATATTATCGTTCTAATCAATTTTACCGCAGGAGGTCCAGGGTGGGTTAAAAAAGAGCTTTCGGATCATAGTATTTATCCACATTATCCTTAGTAATCAATACCGGAGTAGTATAGATAATCTTATCAATTTGTCTTTCGCCATTTATATATTTAACTACTGCCTCAACTACTAATCTTGCCAGCTCCTCAGGACTGTTAAGGGCTGTAGCGCCGAATTTCCCTTCCTTAATTAATTCGTATGCTTCCTTTTGCCCGTCAAAACCTGCGACAGTGATATCGGCTGCTTTACCTGATTCATTAATTGCTTTCAGGGCTCCCATTCCCATAGCGTCGTTTTCAGCTACCAACAAATTAATATCAGGATTTGCCACAAGTATATCTTCCATTGCTTTCAATCCGCCATTATTGGTCCAGTTACCCCAGCCCTGTGATACGATTGTCAGGTCAGCATTACCCTGTGACATTAACTGTGTTTCCGCAAAACCGCGTACAAATCCAAGCCGTTTTTCTCTTCCTACAGGGTTACCCTGACTACCGCTGATCAGTGCGGCTTTTATCCTGGTCTTACCCATTTTATTCACAATCCATTCTCCGATTAATTCCCCGTTACCCTCGTTGTTTGCCTGGATAGATGTAATATAATTTGCTGCCGGATCGATAGCGCTGTCAACAATAAATACCGGAACGCCTGATTTCACTGCAGCATTTACAGCAGGTACCAGGGCTTTATGGTCAAGGGGATTAAGTATTAATACATTTACACCGGCAGCAATCAGATCTTCGAGTGAGGTGATTTGTTTTACAATATCGTCCTGTCCGTCGGCTGAAACGAACTTCATCCCGAATCCTTCCGCATATTTTTGAATATATTGAGTAAGCACAACATAGAAAGGTGCATTTAGTGATGGAGTACAATAACCGATTTTAATATCTGACAGATCTATCCTGCTTTCCAGAGCGGCGGTATCGCTACCAGGGCTCACTGCCGGCTTTTTTGTAGCCGGTTTGGGATTGCAGGCCATCAAACTAAAGAAAATTATAGTGATGTACAGCAAAATAAAAATTCTCTCCCCCCGGTCAGAGATCGCTTTTTTTCCAAGTTGTTTTTGCATAGTCATCATTTTATCTTGTTTCCCATTCAATTCTTTATTGTTAAAGATCAATCATCACTTTCATGCTCATGTCACCCTGTTCTTCAATGAACTTATAAGCATCAAGGTATTTATTAAAAGGGAAGCTGCTTGTGAGAAGCGGTGAAGTGATAATTTTCCCGGAAGCTATCATTTCAACGGCAGCTTCATAATCTTCATGGCGGTACATCATCGAACCATAAACATTAAGTTCATGCTCACCTAAATAAAACATATTAACAACAGGATTGCGGGAATAGACTCCGAGAATTACGATATCACCGCCCTTTTCAACAAATTGCATCAGAACATCCAGAGATGACTGAACTCCGGCTGCCTCAAATCCAACCTGAAAACCTTCTTCGCCAAAGAATGATCCGACACCTTCTTCAAAAGAAGTATCTTTTACATTCAGAGTTACTCCTATACCACATTGCCGTGCAACATTTAACCGATATTGGCTTATATCAGTAATAAGCACTTTCGAAGCTCCCCTGGCTATTGCAAACTGGGCGACAAGGTTCCCGATTGTTCCTGCTCCGGAAACGACAACATTTTTCCCTTTCAGACCTGAAATCCGGTTTGTCGAATGAGCTCCGACAGCTGCGGGCTCAATCATTGCGCCCTGTTCAAATGTCATACTGTCGGGGAATGCAACAATCCTGTCTTCAGGTACAACAAACAGATCCTGAGCAACACCTGGTGCCTGAAAACCCTGAACTCTCAATTTCTGACAGGCATTATACTGTCCTCTTTTGCAGGGACCACATTCTCCGCATACAAGTTGTGGCCGTGCTGTGGCTTTCATACCTGGTTTCACTGAGGTAACCTTTTTCCCGACAGCTTTAACAATTCCGGAATACTCATGTCCCTGGACTACAGGATAAGGAGTTGCCGGATGGTTCCCGTGAAATACATGAATATCAGACCCGCAAATACCTATTTTTTCAATTTTTAATAAGATCTCATTATCTTTTAATTGTCCGGGTTCCGGAATTTCACGATATTCAATTATACCTGGAGAAACCATAATTGCTTGTCTCATAGCTATTTTCAAAATTGAATTAAATATAGTGATACAAGTAACAACATCTTAGTTAAGGTGTGATGAACTTACTGCTTTACCAATTCCACCCGGCGATTATGAGTTTTTCCTTTTTCAGCAGCTGTATAATGGTAATAGCAATGATTAATCAGAATAAAATTAACTATAATTTAAAGATTTAATAAATATTCTGGAATTATTCAGGAATCATTTAAAGCGAATTAATCACTCCGGCCTCTGTCAGGC
>JBGPAF010000151.1:0-5158 GCA_041480535.1 Bacteroidia bacterium | reverse complement strand
TTTTGTAAACCGTTTCCTGATCTTCTCCTGTATAAGCGCTATCAGCATAAAGCGGTTGTCCCTCGTCTTTCTCCGTTAGTAATTGTTCCATTAAATGAGGACAATGCAAAAAATGTCTGGGATGGCTTGAAAAACTCTATGCCTGCTTTTACACTATTTAAATCGGATAGAGCAAGTACAGACCAAGACCCTGAAGCACAGGACCCATTAAATGCTGCTATTAAAGAAGCGATAAAAGCAAAAGAAGAAGATTTGAGAAGGATTACTACATATGTTGAGGAAGAAGTAAAAAAATAGCTAAGGCAACAGTTGATAAAATCAGGGGAATGGATCCAAATCTTGCATCAGAACTAAAGCCGGAATTTAAACCTCAAAAGTGGGAAAGTTTATTCAAAGCAAGTATTACGGGTGACGAAGGAATCCCAATAAATAAACGGGGAAGCGGAGTGAAAAGATTGATTCTACTAAACTTTTTTCGAGCAAAAGCAGATCAGGAATTATAGACAAGCGGTAAAAATACTATTATCTATGGCATAGAAGAACCGGAAACGAGTCAGCACCCTGATAATCAACGAATGCTGATCGCTGCTTTTAATGAACTTTCAATTAGCTCTCAGGTAGTTCTGAGCACACACACTCCAATGCTTGCAAGATCATTACCTGACAAGAGTTTGCGATATATTCAAATAAATGATGACAAGTCAAGGGAAATTCTTATTGGTGGTGATGAAACAAATAAACTCTTTTCCAAGGCCTTAGGTATATTACCTGATAATTCAGTAAAAATATTCATAGGTATTGAAGGTCCGAATGATATTGCCTTTCTCAAAAACATTTCCAAAGTCTTAATCAGGGATGGTGAAGCAATTCCCGATTTAGAAAAAATGGAATTAAACGGAGAGTTAATATTCTTCCCTATATGAGGCAGCACTCTTGCATTATGGACATCGAGTCTCGAAAACTTAAACAGACCCGAATTTCATTTGTATGATCGGGACACAACTCCTCCTGCCCAACCAAAATATCAAGCTCAAATAGTCTTCGGGAGTGGTGAACTCCAACCTCAAAACAGATAACTTTGTAATAAAGCAACACATAAGAAACCAGTTTTTTCTTGGAAGTCCCATTCCTTCAAATAGTTTGGTTCGGGGCACTTCTTGAAATTTCAAATGGATGTTAAGTATGACCTTAAACATCGTATAGGAGATAAATTTCAGAATATAAGTACCTTTATGTGCTGCTTTTACTTTTTAATTAAATCAATAAGCAAAAGCAAAGTTATGAAAAAAGAAACAGGAAAAAAGGGAGTAGTTAAAATGGGAAGCGGGTTGCCCGTATTTAATCATTTTGCAGCAGGAATTGATATTGAGAAAGCAGAGAGAATCAGGAAACTTTATTTTGAAAGGAAAAACAATGAAAGATAAACCATTAAAAACTTATAGCCTGGACGAGGTTACCGACAAATATATCGGTAAGCCCGGGACTCCAAAGCGGGAAGCATTTGAAAACGAATTGAGACTTGACTTGCTTGGTGAAGCGATAAGACAAGCAAGAAAGGATCGTCATTTGACACAAGAAGAACTTGGACAGCTTGTTGGTGTTAAAAAAGCGCAATCTCCAAGTTAGGAAACAGCTTGACTGACGCAAGATCAGCGGTGAAATGTTTTTATTGTTAATAAAATAACAATGTTCATTTAATAACAATAAATATTTCTATATTTGTGTTGGTAATCAGCAGGATTAAGAATGGCAGCAGATCTTGATACTATCCTTAAAAAATACAGGCAGGGCAGACGCGAAGACCTGATCCCTCTCCTTCAGGAGATCCAGACCGGCCATGGCTACCTGTCCGAAGATGCAATAATCAAAGTGGGAAGCCACCTCGGACTCAGCACTACCAAAATCTACGGACTTGCAACATTCTACGACCAGTTCAGATTTATTCCCTCGGGAAAGGTTCAAATAAAGATATGCCATGGAACGTCATGCTTCATGAACGGTTCACAGTCTCTGGTTGATAAATTTAAAGAAGAACTTAAAATAACTCCCGGGCAAACCACACGGAATGGGAACTTTAGCCTTGAGATTGTTTCATGCATGGGAGGATGTTATCATGGACCTGTTATAATGGTCAACGGAGAGTACCAGATCCATGTGCGTGCCGAACAGGTTCCTGAGCTGATTAAAAAGCTGAAGTACATAATTGAAAATGATTAAATGGAAGATTTAAAGACATTCCTTGTAGAAAAGGTTCTGTTATTTGAATCGGATACTCTTTCTGCTGAAACAGAAAAGGTGTTGCAGAAGGTGCGTCGCGACAGGACCGACGTGCCTGTTATCCATGTATCATATAATACAAGCAGTCTTATTGCCGGTTCAGAAAAAACATATAACGCTCTGAAGTCTTATGTCGAAGAGAATGAGCCCGGAACACTTGTAATTAAAGTAGGATGCACTGGTCCTGCGAACTTTGAACCGGTGGTTTGCGTCCAGATGCCTGGTAAGAACAAACTCTTCTTCAGGAACATTACAGAGGAAAAGGTTGAACCATTGCTTAACGGTGTTTTTCACAACGATATTAATGAAGATGATCTGTTAGGTCAGGCGGGATCAAAGGGGTTTGAGCTCTGGCCGGGGATCTCCTTTATGAACGAACTCCCTTTTTTCGCACGCCAGAAAAGAGTGATTCTGGGAAACTGCGGGTGCTATGATCCGGAGAGTATTGAGGAATATATTGCAAGGGGGGGCTACCGTACCTTTGTTAAAACAATACGCCACTATACCTTCGAAGAGGTTTGCGATATTATTGAAAGAAGCGGCCTCAGGGGAAGGAGCGGCGGGGGATATATGACTGGTCTGAAATGGAAACAGGCTCTGAATACAAGCGCCAATGCCAGATATCTCATCTGCAATTCAAAGGAAAGCGATCCCGGCTCATTCAGTGACCGGACAATACTCGAAAGCGATCCACACAGGCTTATAGAAGGGATGGCAATAGCTGCGTATGCCATAGGCGCATCAAATGCTATATTATATCTTAAATCAGGTTCGGACCATGCCAGAAACAGAGTGCAGAAAGCAATCGATATGGCGAGAGAATATGGCATTATCGGACATAATATTTGTTCCAGCGGTTATAATCTCGATATCACTATTAAGGTTGAACCAGGTGCATTTGTGTGCGGTGAGGAGACAGCCCTGATAAACAGCCTTGAAGGGAAAAGAGGAATGCCCCAGCTCAAACCGCCCTATCCCACAACCTCAGGATTATCAGGTAAGCCGACAGTTATTAATAATGTCGAGACTCTTATGAATGTTCCGCTCATAATGCAGAATGGCCCTGAATGGTACCGAAAAATTGGTACTGAAACCAGCCCTGGCACTAAGATTTTCGCCATAACAGGCCGGGGCAGAATGTCCGGTGTGATTGAGGTGGAAATGGGAACAACCATTAAGTCGATCCTTGAGGATATTGTTGACGGCATAAAAGATGGAAAAGAGTTTAAAGCAATCCAGCTGGGTGGAGCATCAGGATCATTCATAACATCGGCAGACCTGGATACTCCTGTCGATTTTGATGCGATGAAACAAAAAGGATTCGGCATGGGTGCAGGTGGATTGGTGGTGATTGATGAAACTTCGTGCATGGTCGACCTGGTAAGATACTATATGGAGTTCATCCGTAATGAGAGCTGCGGAAAATGCATCCCCTGCCGTGAAGGTACAGGCAGAATGCTTGAAATACTCGAAAGTGTAATTAAGAAACCTGCAAATGAGGATTCCGGAACGACTCTTGAGAGGTTTAAGGGTGTGATGCAGCTGGAGACCATATCAGCAGTTATGAAAGATGCTTCATTATGCGGACTCGGACAAACAGCCCCGAATCCTTTTGTAAGCGCTTTGAAAAACTTCAGGGAGGAGTTTGAAGAACATATTTTCGACAGGAAATGCAAGGCAAATGTATGCCGGGGCCTCAGAACGTTTTCGATAAATGTTGAGAAATGTACAGGTTGTACTGTCTGTGCAGGGAAATGCCCGGTAAATGCAATTTATGGAACACGTCTCCAGCCATTCTTTATTGTGGAGGACAAATGTATCGGCTGTGGGGTATGTTATGATGTTTGTAAGTTCAGCGCCGTTATTGTCAAATAACATGCAACATGCAACATGCAACCAGTAACCAGTAACTAAAAGCATGCTTTTTACAATTCAAGTAAATAATAAGAAAATAAAAGCCGAAAAGGGAGAATCAATTCTCTCGGCTCTTAACCGCAATGGTATTATTATACCTACTCTCTGCAGGATGAAAGAATTCACTCCTACCGGAGCATGCAGGATGTGTGTTGTTGAGGTTGAAGGAAGGGAGCGGCTTGTTACTGCCTGTTCCCAGCCTGTTGAGGAATGGATGAAAATAAGGACTCATTCTCCACGGGTTATCACTGCAAGAAAAACCATAGTTGAGCTTCTGCTTTCAAATCATCCCGACGATTGCCTTTATTGTGACAGAAACCTGGACTGTGAGCTGCAGCGGCTTTCAGAAGAACTTAATATAAGGGAAAGAAGAATAAAAGGGAGAAAAATTAAGCAGCGTATTGACCAGTCCAGCCCTGCCATCGTAAGAGAACTTGCTAAATGTATTCTCTGCGGAAGATGTGTAAGGGTTTGTGAGGAGGTGATCACTTCCACGTCTCTGGATTTTATAAACCGCGGACGACAGACACATATCGGAGCTGCTATGGACAGGGATTTCAACTTTTCAAGCTGTATTCATTGCGGTCAGTGTGTCCTTGTCTGCCCCACAGGGGCACTTCATGAAAAGCATAATATTACCGAGGTCCAGGAATATCTTAATAAACAGGATATTGTTAAGGTTATCCAGTATTCTCCTGTTGTTGCAGCAGGTATTGCTGAGGAGCTTGGCATCAGATACAGCAGGGATTTTGATAAGAATCTGAATGCCATATTACGCAAGATTGGTTTCGATAAGGTCTTCTCGACAGGAACAGGAACTGACATATGTGTTACAGAACTTACAGATCTCCTCTTTGAAAAGCTTGAAAAGAAAACTGATCTCCCTTTAGTAATCACTGCCTGTCCTGCATGGGTCAAATATGCTGAGCAATTTATCCCTTCCATCATTCCCCAGCTTTCGACAGTT
>JBGPAF010000150.1:0-5158 GCA_041480535.1 Bacteroidia bacterium | reverse complement strand
GGTGGCTGGTTTACCCTGCTTCTTGCATTGATATACTTTCTGATAATGCTTGGCTGGTATTTTGGGAGGAAGATAAAGAACCGTCATATAACATTCATAAACCTTACTGACTATCTTCTTCTCATTAAGGATTTAAGTAAAGATAAATCAGTTCCTAAAACTGCAACCAATCTTGTTTATCTGATAAAAGCCAATAATAAGGATCAGGTAGAATCAAAGGTTTTGTATTCGATTTTTCAGAAACAGCCCAAAAGGGCAGAAACTTATTGGCTGCTTCATGTCGACAGGGTTGATGATCCTTACCGCTTTGAATATGAGGTCGAACAAAAAATCCCGGGGATTCTTATAAGAGTCGATTTCCATATTGGATTTAAAGTCGAGCCTAAGATAAACCTCTATTTTAAAGAGGCTCTTGAAGATCTTGTTCAGTCGGGCGAGATAAATCTTGAAAGCGGCTATAATTCCCTGAAAAAGCACGACTTTACAGGCGATTTTAAATTCATTCTTATTGACAGGATCATGATACGTGACTTTAAACTATCAAATTGGGAGAACTTCATTCTTACAATAAACAGAATCGCCCAATGGATAAGTTTACCGGAGACAAGAGCTCTTAAGCTTGACTCGACAATTACAATAACTGAACAGGTACCGATTTTAATAGATCAGCCTTACCAACGGAGGATAAAACGAACTGGGCAAGAGTAGGAAGGCGGGTTGATCGGATTGATCATTTTTTTCTCAGGATATTAACTGCACACAGGAATCCGCCAAATATTGCTCCTGAAAAACCACCCCCGGTTTTTCCCCATGCTGATGCGAAATGCAGATTATCAAATATACCTGTTATATTGATCGAAGGTCTATCGGGAACCTGGGCAAAACCGTAAACAGCCCCTCCCGGATTGAGAGTATATCGTTTTATTGTAGCAGGAGTGCCGACTTCATAATACTCAATTTCAGAGCCAATGCCCGGAATCAGATTTTCAAGCCTTTGAATAAAAATCTTTGCTGTCTCATCCTTCTTTTTGTTGTATTCTTCCTGAGATAAAAGTTCCCAGTCTTTCAGATAATCAATGCAACAGAGCGCTCCGACGCTCTTTCCTTCAGGGGCAAGTCCGGAATCAATCTGACCATAATCGATAAAAGTAAAACTCCTGGAGTGGAAATCTGCATTATTGTTTTTTAAGATATCAGCCTGGTTTTTTATTGAACTATCAAATACAAAAGTTGAATAGTGATAATTCCCAATGGTTTTAAGAGAATTCTTAAAACCGAAGTATATAGTTAACAATGAAGCTCCTGATCTCTGGTTCCCGATTTCATTCTTTATCCTGTTGCCGGATTCTTCATCCATTAGTCCGGCTACATTCGGTATGGCTGTATTGGCAATTATTTCATCCGCATAGGCAGCAGAAATTACAGATGATGAACCTGTTCTCTTTTTAAATGTTACTCCTTTGAGATTAGTTCCTTCTGTAATTATTCCCGTAACAAGATGGTTCAGCTGAATGTCGCCATTATGGTTCCTGATATATTCTGCCAGATGATCCGACAGCTTTTGTGAGCCGCCTTTAATAAAGCTGGCACCTCCTTTAAAATAGCTCCCCTGGGCAATCGAATAATAATTCAGTGAAATTGAATATGGGTCATCGTGGAAATATCCGAGATTTCCCAATAAAATAAGTTTGAGGTCCTCATTATGGATTATTGAATCAAGAAATTCTCCAAGACTTTTTTCTTTTACGGGACCGGAATCAGCAGATTTTCTTTTTGGGTTAAGTATCTGATCAAAAAAGGCTTTTATTCCGTAAATTTCGTCAGGAAATTCCTTTCCGAGAACCTTCATCGCCTCAGCAGGATCATGGGGAATAGTTAAATTATGACGTTCGTTGACAAAATGATAGAATTCCGGCACCCTTACAAATTCAACATTCCCGTATACTTCAAGCTCATTGAATATTCTTGATTTCATGTCACCTGGAGAAGGACCGTCCATCTCATGCAGACCCACCTCCAGGGTAAGATCACCTCTTTTAAAAGTTGTTGCACAACCTCCCGGCTTATCGTGCTGCTCAATGATCAAAACTCTTTTCCCTTCCCTGGCAAGCTTTGCACCAGCTGTCAGCCCTCCCAATCCTGCTCCGATTATAATAATATCATATTTCATTTGAACGATTATTTAATATCAGGTATCGGATATCTCTTAAATTCCTTATTTCTCTCGAAAAGGTATCTATATGTTATATAGTTTTTCACCGGCACGCTTCCGACAGAAATAAATATTTTTCTCATTTTGGGATTAAAGTCAGCTACCCAGGAGAATTCAATTTCGGTGTAATGTGGTTTTTTTTCAAATACTTTACTGATATTCAGGATGAAAACCGATTCGATTCCCAGTCCCTGGTATTTGGGAATGACACCCATTAAGAGGCCTTTTGCCCGTGTTATTGTTTTTCGTCTTTTAAGATAGAAAAACCTGATAATACTGATCAGATTCAGTTTCCCATTCAGATGTTTCAGTATCTGGTTAAGATCGGGAAACATGAGATAAATTGCTATCGGTTTTCCCTCAAAATATGCAAACCAGATAAACTCCTCATCAAGTATTGCTTTTGCCTTCCTGAGCACACCTCTTATATACTCAGGTTCAAGAGGTTCGAAATGAATCTTAAATGAGGACCATGCTTCGTTGAATACTTCTGCAAAGTCCAGTGTAAATTTTTCCTCGTCTTTCCATGTGAAGTGACGGAACTCGTATCCGGGTTTGACAGATACCCATTCAGCTATTTTAAGGAATCTTTCAGGAAGGGGTTTAGTAATGTCGAGGTGAAAGCCTTCCATCTTATAATATGGCATAAACCCATATGATTCAAAGAGATCCTGGTAATAAGGATGATTATATGGCACATCAAATGATGGGTGGGTAAAACCGCCTGTAAGCAAACCCCAGTATTTATCGGTCTCTCCGAAATTTATTGGTCCGTCCATCGCCTCCATTCCTTTTGACCTCAGCCACTCTTTTGCGGTGTCAAAAAGCATAAAAGCAGAAGGTTTATCGTTGATGCATTCAAAGAACCCCATACCGCCTGTCGGTTGTTCATAGGAGTGCGTAAGATTTGTATCGATGAAAGCCGCTATTCTGCCTGTAAGATTATTTTTGTCGTCGACCAGGATCCACCTTTCTGCTTCGCCATGACTGTAATAAGGATTTTTTGCCGGATCAAAAATCGCCTCTATATCATTGTCCAGAGGACAAACCCATGTTTTATCATCTTTGTAGATTGTTTTTGCGGTCCGGAGGAAGTCTTTTTTTGTCCTCCTGTCAGTTACTTTTATTATTTTCATTTTCAGGTCAGTTGAAGCGTGAATTTGAGTGCTTATTTCAGATAGATCTGATCCAGAATTTCCTTGTACTTACCTGAAATAAACTGACGTCTGAGTTTTAAAGTAGGAGATAATTCACCTGTGGCAGGGCTCCATTCATCAGGAACCAGTCTGAAACGGGTGATCCTTTCAGGCGGACTGAGCCGTTTATTGATTGCTTCGATTTCCGAACTGAAAATTGATACGATCTCAGGAAGCCGGATCATCTCCCCGTGATCAGAAAATGAAATTTTATTCTTCGACCGTAATTCATCAAAGTAGTTGAAATCAGGTGAAATAAGCGCACTGGCAAATTTTTCATGTTCTCCCACTACCATAATCTGGTCAATCGTTATTGATTCTTTAAACATGTTTTCAATCAGCTGAGGCGCAATGAATTTCCCGTTTGATAATTTGAAAATCTCTTTCTTCCTGTCAGTTACCATAAGAAACTTGTTTTCTTCGAGATAGCCGATATCCCCTGTATGAAACCAACCGTCACTATCAAAAGCCGATTTTGTAAGGTCAGGATCGTTATAATATCCGAGCATTACATCTGGTCCCTTGCACAATATTTCACCATCATCTGCTATCTTAATTTCCACGCCCTCAATCACAGTCCCTACTGATCCAAGCTTTACGCCTCCTTTAAATGTCCTGTTAATCGTTATAATAGGTGATGTCTCTGTAAGCCCGTACATATTGATTATTTTGATACCTGCTGCCCAGAATATCCTTTCAAGCCGGGGCTGAAGACTTGCACCGCCGCATCCGACAATTCTGACATTTCCACCAAGTGCAGTTCTCCATTTACTGAAAATGAGCTTATCGGCAATTTTGAGTTTTATTTCGTAGAACCTGCCATTTTCACCGAAAGGCTTAAATTTCAGGCCGAGGTTTACTGCCCGGAAGAACAGTAGTTTTTTTATCCCGGTAAGCTTCTTCCCTTTTGAGATGATTACATCGTAGAATTTCTCCAGAACACGTGGTACGGCATCAAATCCATCAGGTTTAATCTCCAGCATATTTGCAGCAATGGTTCCCATATTCTCAGCGTAATAAATGCTTGTGCCGCTGTACTGTGTCTGGTAATTTCCAAGTCGTCCGCCTACGTGGCATAAAGGCAATATGCTCAAATACTTATCAGTTGGTTTTAAATTGAAGACTGCGGCTGCAGAGATGAAATTACTAACGAGGTTCTTATGAGACAGCATGACCCCTTTAGGCTTACCGGTTGTCCCTGAGGTATAAATCAGAGTGGCAAAATCTTCAGGCTCGATTTGATTTTTAACAGACTCAACTTCCTGCTTTGTCTTTTCTGAACAGGATTTTCCTTTTTCAATTATCTCCAGCCAGTTCCTGGCGCCTTCTATCTCATCAAAAGTGTAAATGGCTGCAGAAAATCCGGCACTGCTGAATGCGGGGCTCACACATCTGAATAATTTTTTATCGGAAATGATTATCAGTTTAGCACCGGAATTGCTAATTACATAATCATATTCTGCTGCGTTAAGTGATGTAAACACAGGAACATGGACTATCCCAAGCATTGACATTCCAATATCGATGAAATTCCATTCAGGCCTGTTGTGAGATACAGTTACAATTTTGTCACCTTTTCTGTAGCCAAGTTCATAGAGTCCGTAACAAAAATTATATGAATAATCAATATATTCCTGAGTATTGCATTTAATCCAGACTCCGTTCTTTTTGAAGCATAATACATCATCTTTTGGAAAGTTTTCCTCATATCTTTCCAAGAGATCAAATGTTCTTGTTACGTTCATGCAAT
>JBGPAF010000149.1:0-5206 GCA_041480535.1 Bacteroidia bacterium | reverse complement strand
CCCGGATGAATCAGATTTTCAGAAAGCTGAGGAATTCAGATGCGATGTGACCGACCTTGATGCTCACGGGGTTGTCCTGGTGAATGGTTTCTATCCGACAATAAACGGCAAACTGCGGGAACTTCCCGGGGGCATTACCATCGGCAGCCTGAATGAAGCCGCTAAAAGATTCCCTGCCCTGGTTGAAAAGCATTACGGTAAATATGCAAAAAGCGATTCTGATGGTCTGATCCATCTGAATACCGCAATGGCTTCCGACGGTGTATTTATTCACGTGCCCCGCGGAACCGTGCTAAAGAAGCCGGTTCAGGTGGTGAATCTTGTCGATTCAAAAGAAGATACTTTCAACCAGCACCGGGACCTTATAATTGTTGAGGAGAATGCTGAATTTACCCTGATCATTTGCGATCATACCCTCTCTCCTCAGAAGTTTCTTACCAATGCTGTTTCTGAAATACATATTGGTGAGAATTCGCATTTTGATATTATCAGAGTGCAGAATGAACACAATAATGCATGCAAGATCACCCATACATTCATGCACCAGGAGAGGAACAGCCATGCTTCTTCAAATAATATTACACTCCATGGCGGACTTGTGCGCAACAGCACTTATCACTACCTTGGAGGAGAGGGGGCAGAATGCAATTCATTCGGTCTCTTCCTTTCAGATAAATGGCAGCATGTCGATAACTTTGTAAATGTCGACCACGCCTTTCCGAATTGTACAAGCAACCAGCTTTTCAAGGGAGTTCTTGACGAGATGGCAACCGGCGCATTTAACGGCCGTATTTATGTTGCTCCCAATGCGCAGGGAACCCTTGCTTACCAGAAGAATAACAATATCCTTCTGACAGACGATGCCAAAATGGATACAAAGCCTCAGCTCGAGATATATGCTGACGATGTAAAATGCAGTCATGGTGCCACTGTGGGCCAGCTTGATGATAATGCCCTTTTCTATATGCAGTCGAGGGGGATCGATAAACGACAGGCCAGGCTTATGCTGATGTTCGGATTCGCCCACGAGGTGATCCAGAATATCAAAGTTGAGGCTCTTCGCGAAAGAATGGATAACCTGGTCATGCAGAGGTTGAAAGGTGAACTTTCGCGCTGTGCCAGCTGTATGGTAAAATGCGGATAAATATTAAACCAGGTGAAAGATATTTCAGAAATAAGAGCCGATTTTCCAATACTTCAAAGGCGAGTGTATGATAAACCGCTTATCTATTTTGATAACGGCGCCACTACCCAGAAGCCTCTTTGCGTGCTTGATACAGTAAGAGAAGTCTACACGACATACAATGGGAATGTACACAGGGGTGTTCATGCAATGAGCGATATGACATCCGAGGCTTATGAAAATGCAAGGGAGAAAGTCAGATCGTTCATTAATGCGGGCAAAAGAGAAGAGATAGTTTTTACTTCCGGCACAACCGGATCTATTAACAGCATTGCTTTTTCCTTTGGTGAGAGATACATAAAACCAGGCGACGAGATAATTCTGAGCAACCTTGAACATCATGCAAATATCGTTCCCTGGCAGATGATGTGCGGGAGGAAGGGAGCAGCTCTGAGAGTTATCCCTGTCAATGATAACGGAGAGATACTTTTTGATGAGTACCTTAAGCTGTTGACGAAAAGGACCAGGATTGTTGCATTAACACAGGCTTCAAATGCACTTGGAACAGTTCTTCCAATTAAGGAAATGATTGAGGCAGCCCATTCAAGAGATATTCCGGTCCTTATCGACGGCGCACAGGGTATTCAGCACGGGATCGTTGATATGAAATCGCTTGATTGTGATTTTTATGCTTTTTCAGGTCATAAGATTTACGGGCCGACAGGTATTGGCGTTATTTACGGAAAAGGGAAATGGCTTTCTGAATTGCCTCCATACCAGGGTGGGGGCGATATGGTTGACAGAGTGACTTTTGAAAAGACCACATATAACGAACTTCCCTTTAAATTCGAAGCGGGAACAATGAACTATGCCGGAGCTATCGGCCTTGGCAGGGCTCTTGATTATGTGTCAGATCTCGGGAGGGAAGAGATCGCCGCCCGTGAAAAAATGCTTCTGGATTATGCAACAAAACGATTGTCCTCGATTAATGGGCTCAGGATATATGGTAATTCAGTGAATAAGATTTCCACGATCTCATTCCTTCTCAAGGACATTCATCAGTATGATACAGGAATGATACTCGACAAGCTGGGAATTGCTGTCAGAACAGGCACCCATTGTGCGCAGCCGGTTATGGCCCGCTTCGGAATTGAAGGCACAGTGCGGATTTCGATGTGTTTTTACAATACAACAGAGGAAATCGATGCTCTTGGCACGGGAATTGAAAAAGTGATCAGCATGTTTTCATAAAAAAGGCCATGACTATTAATGAGATTCAGGATAATATAATTGAGGAGTTTTCGCTGTTCGATGACTGGATGGATAAATATAATCTTCTTATCGATATGGGTAAAAGCCTGCCTGTTATTGATCCGAAGTATAAAGTAAAAGATTATCTGATCGAAGGATGCCAGTCAAAGGTATGGCTGCACCCCGAATATGACGGGCAATTAATTTCATTCAGTGCCGACAGCGATGCAATTATCACAAGGGGAATAGTCGCTCTGCTTATTAGAGTCCTTTCGGGGAGTACCCCGGAGGAAATAATAGAAGCGGACCTCTATTTTATAGACAGGATAGGTTTGAGGCAGAATCTTTCCCCGACACGATCGAATGGACTGCTTGCTATGGTGCGGCAGATGAAGCTTTATGCGATAGCCTTCAAGGCGAGAAGCGAAAACTAAAGGTTCCCCTCCCTGGAGCCAGACTGCAGGGGAGATTTTGTGGTGTGGCCAGGAGTGGGTTTTTAAAGCAATGACAGTAGATACTATATAATTATGGATCCTACCGAACAACTTGAAATAGAAACCAGAATAGCAGGAGTTCTCAAAAGCATTTATGATCCTGAGATCCCCGTGAACATTTATGATCTGGGACTTATTTACAACATCGAAATTGACGATGATCATATCGCGCATATTACAATGACACTTACTGCGCCAAACTGCCCGATGGCTGAAGATCTTATCGAAGAGGTAAAATACAAGGTCGCCGGGACAAAAGGTGTGAAAGACTGTGATCTGAAACTGACTTTTAATCCTCCCTGGGATAAAAGCATGTTAAGCGACGAAGCTAAGCTTGATTTGGGTTTTCTTTAGAATATTAAAATGATTGTTCCCCCTGAAAAAAATCTTTCGGCAGGTATAAAGAAAAAAGCTGATGAACTGGGTTTTGATATCTGCGGAATTGCCAGAGCCCGTTCTCTTGAGGAATATGGCCCACATCTTAAAGGCTGGACTGATGCCGGCATGAATGATAAAATGGGATACCTGGCGAGGGATATCGATAAACGGCTTGATCCGGTGAATTTATTACCGGGTGCGAGATCGATGGTTGTCACCGGTCTTAGCTACTACTCGGAAATCAAGCAGAAAGATCCTGAAGCACCATTACTTTCAAGATATACTTATGGTATTAATTATCATGATGTAATAGAAGCCAGGCTTGAAAAGCTATTTTCCTGGATAAAGAGCGTTGTGCCGGAAGCAGAAGGAAGAATTGTTGTGGATTCCGCCCCCCTTCTCGAAAAACCGTGGGCAAGAGAAGCAGGCCTGGGATGGCAGGGCCGCCATTCTGTAGTCATTAACAAGGAAATAGGATCATTCTTTTTTATAGGGAATTTAATCCTGAATCTCGACCTAAATTATGATACTCCTTTCAAAGAAGAATACTGCGGGGAATGTAAAATATGCATAGAGGCTTGTCCGACAGGAGCAATCAATGACAACAGGACAATTGATGCAAGGAAATGCATTGCCAATCTCACAATTGAAAACAGGGGCCCCATACCGGAAGAAGTGATACCGCATCTTGAGAAAAGGATTTATGGCTGTGACAGGTGCCAGGAAGTTTGTCCGTGGAATAAAAAAGCCAGACCCAATAAGACTCCTGAGTTCTCCATTAATGATGAAGTTGCAGCAATGACCCTGAAGGAATGGATGAACCTGACACGGGAACAGTTTTCAAGGCTTTTCGAAAGAACTGCAATCGGCAGGGTCAAATATGAGCAGCTGATGAAGAATATTAAAGCCGCTGTTAAACCGGGAAGCTGATCATTCTTTTTTACCTTTCTGTTAAAATTACGTCTTATTTGTAAATAGTTCAACAGTTTTGATTGAAAAGGAACTTATAGAGGAGTGCAGAAACGGTGATTTGCACAATTTCAGGAAGGTAGTTGAAAAAACTTCACCAATGGTTTTCTCGGTTGCCTTCAGGATGCTTGGCGACGAAGATGTCGCACGTGATGTAGTTCAGGATACAATGGTAACCATCTGGCAGAAGCTGGCTAAAATCAAAACCGCCGACAGTTATAAAACATGGGTTTACAGGATTGCTGTGAACAAATGCTACGATCAGCTGAGAAAAAGGAAAAGACAGAACGAAAGCAGATACGATGATCAGACCTGGGCGCTTATTTCAAATCACACATCAGAATCGGGTATTACTGAACTTGATAATGAAGAGAACGCAAGGATAATAAGTCTGCTGACAGATAAATTAAGTCCCAAACAGAAAGCTGTATTTGTTCTCTCAGAACTTGAGGAGATGCCGGCAGAAGAGATTACAAGAATAACAGGCATGAACCGGTCGGCAGTAAAAGCAAACCTTTATCATGCAAGGAAGAATATCGGATGGTTATTGCAGAAATATTTATGAAAATGACAACTGAAAATGACAGGTATAAAAAGATGGTTGAAATTCTGCGGAACTCTAAACCTGATTTGATCAAACCGGAAGAAATTGAAAATGAGGTTATAAGAGAGATACAGCGTGAAAATCACAAGACCAGAGGGGTATCAGATTTCATTGAATCTATTTTCGGGTGGGTTTATATTGGCTGGGTAAGAAGAAGCCTTATCGGGGCAGCAGTAATCCTGATTGCAGTTTTTGTTTATCAGCAGGCGTTTATATTTAAACAAGTAAAGAATATCAGCAAACAGGTTGTAATTACAGGAAATGAGACGGCGCCAGTTACTTCATCAGCATTCGAAAAGAGGATGACACTTTATAAATTATCAACCAGATTATCCCCCGCAGATGATATAAAAATATCCGGGAGCCAGCTAGAAGAATTTCTTGACT
>JBGPAF010000148.1:0-5211 GCA_041480535.1 Bacteroidia bacterium | reverse complement strand
TTGTCGAAGGTCTCACCGCCTATTTCTATCTGAGGGATCAGGTTCGACTTGAAACCTGATGACTCGCCCGCTATCCTCGATTGCCAGTAATCGCGCATCTCTTTGTTGAACTGGTATTTACGGAACTCCTCCGGTGACATATGAACCGGTGTCCGGTAATCAAAAGCACCTACTTTCTGATAGATAATATATTCATCCCTGATGGGATCATAAATGACGGTCGACTTGATATTTGAAGGATTATTAAGAAATAAGGGAGCCCTGGGGGTTGATTCATAAGGATTTCCTGACACATCCTTAAGTTTTAACGGTGATTTTCTGACTGTATCGGCCGGGGTACTCCGGACAGGAATCTGACTATTTGCTTCAGTCGACCCAAGGACCAGAGAAGCGAATAATACAAAACATGAAAATTTCAGCAGATTTTTATATGATATCTCTGATCCCAACTCAACTTATATCTTATTTACAGGCTCTTAAGAGCTCTCTTGATCATGTCCTCGACAGTCAGATTTTTTTCCTCTCTGATTATCCTGTCAAGAACTTTTAAGACAGCGCTTTTGCCAAACCCAAGCATCACCAAAGCTGATAACGCCTCTTCACGTTTAGTATTGTCTGTAAATGTAAATATTTCGCCGGTTCCGGATTGTTTTCCAAGTTTGTCTTTCAGGTCAACTATTATCCTTTCTGCGGTCCTTAAACCTATCCCTTTGACACTCTTCAAAGTATTGACATCTGAACAGAGAATTGCCTTCTCAATTTCGTCATAATTAAGGGAAGAAAGCATCATTCTTGCAGTACTCGCTCCAACTCCTGAAACAGATATAAGCAATCTGAAAATATCGCGTTCTTCCTTATCTGCAAATCCAAAGAGCTGGTGGCTGTCCTCTCTGATTACTTCATACACAAGAATTTTGCATTCGTCTTTCCCCTCAAGCCTCGTAAATGTTGAAAGGGAGATGCTTACAAAATAACCTATACCTCCGTTTTCGACAACAATGTAAGCAGGAGTTAGTTCTGCTAATTTCCCTTTTATGTAATCTATCATAATTACTGTTCAGGATTAAAAATATCGGGCGGTAATTCATCAACGCGGTCAGTGTGGATCTCTATATCCTGGTGCTTCAGCGGATTGCGTGTTATTTCAGAATACATCTGCCGGTTCCTGTAAATATCGCAGGCAAGATACAGAGCCTGACGGAATGAGTTTTCAGAAGCTTCACCCTTACCTGCAATCTGAAAAGCAGTTCCGTGTACAGGAGAAGTCCTGATAAAGGGCAGCCCTGCCGTAAAATTAACTCCGTTATCGAATGAAAGCGCTTTAAAAGGAGCAAGACCCTGATCGTGATACATAGCCAGTATCCCGTCAAATTTTGCAAACGACCCTGCCCCGAAAAATCCATCAGCCGGGAAAGGACCGAAGATCAGCATATCCTCTTTCAAAGCCTGCTGAATTGCAGGAGTGATAACTTCTGCTTCTTCCGTTCCAAGCAGGGAGTTGTCACCTGCATGAGGATTAAGTCCAAGAACTGCAATCCTGGGCCGGCGAATTCCAAAATCGAGGATAAGGGATTGATTCATCAGCCTGAGCTTCCTGAGAATAAGGTCCTCAGTTATCATCTCAGGTACCTTGCTTAGTGGTACATGACCGGTTGCAACCCCAATCCTTAAGTTTTCGCTGATCATGAACATAAGAACATCGTCAGCGCCGGCTTTAGATTTGAGATACTCAGTATGCCCGGTGAAATGAAATTTGTCCGACTGAATATTCTTCTTATCGATAGGTGCTGTTACAAGCACGTCTATTTTTCCGCTCTTAAGGTCGGCGACTGCTTTTTCAAGAGAGATCAGGGCTGCTTCACCGCCCTGGGGAGTCGATTTTCCCAATTCAACCCTGATATTGTCATCTAGGCAGTTTATCAGGTTTGCCTTTTTAGGATTTGCCTCCTCAGCCGATCGGATATTGTTAAAACTGAAGTTATTAATATTTAATGCCTTACGATGGTAAGCGGCCACCTTGGGTGAACCATAAACGATCGGGACACAAATTTCATTTATGGTGCTTTCCATTAGAGCCTTTATTATAACCTCATAGCCAATTCCGTTTATATCACCATGTGATATTCCTGCAATTATTGTTTTCTTCTCCATAATAATTTTTTTACTTAACCATTAATGCGGCTGCATACCTCTTCAGGAATGTTGAAAGCAGTCTTAACCCGGAACCCGGTCCGTCTTTTAATCTGTAAAAATCATCCTTTTTAAGGGAACCTGGTCCGGCAATATCCATATGAATAAGAGGATATTCAGCAAAATTCTCAAGGAATTTGCCGGCAGTTATTGCGCCCGCTTCCCTCCCTCCGACATTTTTTATATCAGCTATGTCAGATTTTATCAGTTCCCCGTACTCTTCCCAGAACGGCAGTTCGGCTATCCGTTCATAAGCCTCATTACCGCACTCTTCAAGCAGTCTGAAATACTTCCTGTCGGCATTGCCCATAACTGCAATAGCCTGGATGCCAAAGGTCATTGCAGCTGACCCGGTCAATGTTGCAATATCAATTATGAGTTCGGGCTTAAATTTTGATGCATAGCTTATTGCATCGGCCAGGATAAGCCGCCCCTCCGCGTCAGTATTCCCGACTTCAACAGTCATTTTGTTGTACATTGTAATAATGTCCCCCTGTGTGTAGGCATTTCCGCCCGGACGATTGTCAGTAGCAGGGACCAGTCCGATCACATGAAGGGGAATTCCGGTTCTGGCAATTGTGTACAGAACGCCCGTAACAGCTGCAGCACCGGCCATATCGCCTTTCATATTATCCATATAATCTCCTGTTTTGATATTCAGCCCACCTGTATCATAGACAATACCCTTGCCAACAAGAACAACCGGATTAATGTTAACCGCCTTCTCCGGTTTCCATTCAAGTATGCAGAACACCGGAGGATCGACACTCCCTTTATTGACAGCCAGCAATCCACCCATCTTCAGTGCTTCGATCTTTCCCTTATTCATGACCTCAACTGTAAATCCTGCCTTATTGCCTGTCTTCCTGATCTCCTCAGCCAGTGCCGGTGCATTGAGATGGTTAACGGGTTCATTTATAAGATCACGTATGAAGTAAACTGAATCCGTAAGATCAATCAGCCATTTGAGTTCAGAGTCATCCTCAGCTCCGTACAAAAGGAGTTTGGACGGATAATTTTTCCCCTCCCCTTTTTCCTTTTTTGTTTTGTATTTGTCAAAAGAATAAAAGCTAAGAACCAATCCTTCGGTAAAAGCTTCAAGAGCCCCGGGCAGGGCCTGGTGAGCAGCAATTACAAGTTCGGAGTGATTGTTTGATTTTATCTGTTTCCGCAGGTTAAATGCAGTTTTCCTGAGCTCCTCCTTTATTTTGAAATCGGGTCCGGTTTCATTAATTCTAATAATGTATGTAACCTTGAAGTAGGAATTGATTATAACATACTCCTCTTTTGCCAGTATCTGTTTCGATATAAATTCTTTTTCAGATTTTGTGAGGTTCAGCCAATCGGGTAATTCATTCTTCCCAATAATACATACAACAGATTGATCAGGGGATATTTGCGATATTTTAGTTATTTCGGGTTTCATTGAAATTATTCATTTTTTTTAGAAATGTAAAGTTAAGTAAATTATTGATTGTTTAATTTCTAATGAGTTACCTTTGTTCTCACCTAAGTGGCTATCTGAAAAGCTCCTTTTTGCCTATTAATATTGGTTTCTGTGATTGACTTTGAAGAATTATATAAAAAAGCTCTCGACCTGATCCCTCTTTCAGCTGATGAAGGTACTGCACTTTATGAGCAGGCCCCTCTTGAAGAGCTGATGTTCATTGGCGACAGACTCAGGCAGATCCATATTCCGGGTAATAATGCTGGGTGGATGATCGACAGAAATGTAAACATCACAAACATCTGCTTTTCCCAATGCACATTCTGCAATTTCTGCCGCAAGAAAGGATCTCCTGAAGCATATGTTACTTCAATCAGCGACTATATTAAAAAGATTAATGAGCTGATCGCTCTCGGTGGCGATCAGCTCTTACTTCAGGGAGGCATGAATCCTGATCTGGGACTTGAGTTTTATACCAGCCTCTTCAGAAATCTTAAAGAACTGTACCCTCAGATCAAACTGCATGCATTGGGTCCTCCCGAAATTGTTTATCTCTCGAAAAAAGAGAAACTCCCGTATTCAGAAGTACTTATGAAACTTATTGATGCAGGTCTTGATAGTCTGCCGGGGGCAGGTGCTGAGATCCTTGCCGGCAGGGTCCGGAAAATTGTTTCACCGGCAAAGGCCACTGCAGAAGAGTGGCTTGATGTGATGAGAGAAGCTCACAGGCTTAACCTGCCGACATCTGCGACAATGATGTACGGACATATTGAAACAATTGCAGAAAGGATTGAGCATCTGGTCAGAATCAGGGATCTTGAAAATGAAAAGCCGGAAGGTCATTATGGATTTATAGCATTTATACCGTGGCCGTTCCAGGATGAAGGAACTGTGCTGTCAGAAAAGTTCGGAATCAAAAGCAGTTATAACGGACCCGATTACATACGTCTTATAGCAGTAAGCCGGATGATGCTGAATAATATTAAAAACCTGCAGGCGTCCCTGCTTACAGTGGGTAGGGAGGTTGCCGTGCTTTCGCTGCATACCGGAGCAAATGATCTCGGATCGATAATGATTGAAGAGAATGTGGTGAGTGCAGCGGGATCCAAAAACTGCTTCGATGCAGTTGAGATTCAGGAGATAATCAGGGAAGCGGGATTCAATCCGTTAAGAAGGAATCAGAAATACGAAGTTTATTCACCCCCTGCCCCCTAAAGGGGGTTCAAATATCCCCTTGGGGGGTTGGGGGTAAATAAAAAAGGGACTTGCCTGAAGTCCCTTTGATTTATAGATCAAAATTATAAATTCTGTTACTTGGTTGTTTCCTTGTTTTCAGTATCACCGTCAACTTTTGAAGCTTTCTTGAATTCCTTCATACCCTGGCCAATGCCTTTCATTAATTCAGGAATTTTACGACCCCCGAATAAAAGTACGATAACAAGTAAAACAAGTATTATCTCTGTCAAACCTATCTTTCCCATCTCTTTACATTTTTGAATTTACACAAAGGTATAAATAGTTTGATTATATGCAAAAATAGAAAAATATTTCTCGTAGCCAGAAGTCCGAAGACA
>JBGPAF010000147.1:0-5216 GCA_041480535.1 Bacteroidia bacterium | reverse complement strand
GGTGGTAGTAAAATTACATTTAAAGATCGATTTTCCTATAACGGATAATCAAATTTTTAAAAATCCAATGAAAACTGAATTATGTCACTGAATCCCTATATTTGCACAAATAGTGTCAAATTGACCCGGTATTTTATATTTATCTCATTCAAAGGTACTTCATATCACGGATGGCAGGTACAACCCAATTCAGTAACTGTACAGAAGATCCTTGATGAAGCACTGACCCGTATCCTGAATGAAAATATTTCGACAACCGGTGCAGGCAGAACGGATGCCGGGGTTCATGCTCTAGTTTTCTGCGCTCATTTTGATAGTTCAAATTCTGACCTGACTGCAGAGAAAAATCTTTTATTCAGGCTTAACAGGTTTCTTCCAGATGATATTTCAGTTACAGGTATAAAAAAGGTCCTGCCCGATTCAAATGCCAGGTACAGTGCTATATCAAGAACGTACAAGTATTATATCGCAAGGACAAAGGATCCGTTCAATGATGAGTCAAGCTGGTTTATTCATGGGGATCTGGATATTGAATCAATGAACAGAGCATCGGAACTATTACTTAATCATTCGGATTTTACAAGTTTCAGCAGGCTGCACTCCAATAATAAAACCAACATATGCAAAATATACCAGTCAGGATGGGAACAATCGGATAACAGGCTGATTTTTACAATTAAAGCAGACAGGTTTCTCAGGAACATGGTAAGAGCTATTGTGGGAACTATGGTTGAAGCTGGCAGAGGAAGGATCGATCCTGAAGGATTTGAAAAGATCATTCTGTTAAAAAACCGTTCATCTGCAGGAATGTCGGCGCCTGCAAAAGGATTGTTTCTGGTGGCTATTGATTATCCTGCAGAGATATTTGTCTGAAAGGAAATATTTGAATCTTTTCAACGTTTGATATAAAAATCAAAAAGATAAACATTTAAAAACCATATGTATATGATTATGATCTCTGCATTTTCAGAGCCCGCGGCTGCTATATCTTCCTCTGACCAGACTGCAACTCTACTCGATCTGTTGATGAAAGGGGGAATCATCATGATTCCTATTGTGCTTTTATCAATTTTGAGTTTTTACATATTCATAGAAAGGATCGCTTATATCAGAAGGACGACTTCCATTGAAAAAGGACTTATAGCATCTGTAATAAATGAACTGAAGAACGGCGATTCCAAAAATGCCCTGATTCGAGCCAGAAACAATCAGGCAGCAGTCGGAAGAATTCTGGAAAGTGGCATTGAGAAACTGGGGAAGTCTCAAGGTGAGGTTGAAAGAAACCTTGAAACCACTACCAATCTGGAAATTACGAAAATGGAAAAGAATACCGGCTATTTAGGTATTATTGCCAGTGTCGCTCCAATGCTCGGATTTATAGGGACGATTGCGGGAGTCATAAAAATTTTCTATAACATTTCTCTTGCGGATAATATAAGCATCGGAATAATTGCAGGCGGTCTCTACCAGAAAATGATCTGCAGCGGGGCCGGCCTGATAGTCGGGGTTTTAGCCTACGCAGCATATCACTATCTTCAGATGAAGATTGACAGGTACCTGATAAAGCTTCAGGAGTCTCTTATTCAGTTTTTAAAGGCCATCTGAAATGAATATCAGGAGAAGCAAACAGTTTAAGCCCGAGGTAAGTACCTCATCCTTAAATGATATTATGTTTTTTCTACTTCTTTTCTTCCTGATTGTTTCAACACTGGCCAATCCCAATGTTATCAAAGTGCTGTTACCGAAATCAAAAACTGCACAGGAGATCGATAAACAGCAGATAAACCTTACGGTTACAGAAGACAGAAGATATTTCATTGACCAGAAGGAAGTGCTTTTATCCGAATTGGAGCAGAAGCTGCAGGAACATGTGAGGGGTATTGAAAACCCAACCATTGTTCTTAGATTTGCCAAAAGCTTGAATATTCAGGACCTGGTCGATGTTCTTGAAGTAGGCGTAAGGCTTAACATTAAAATGGTAATGGCGACTGAAAAATCAAATGCGCCGTTGTGAAAACACCATAAGGGCGTTGCAGGCAACGCCCCTTCCAATATCTCAAAACGAATCGTTATTCCATATTTCCCAAGATCTTTCAGCCTGTGTATGAAGCATTTTAAGGCCTGATAAAATTGTACAGCCCCTCTCCTTTCCAATTCTGAGAAAGGACGTTATTTCAGGATTATATACAAGGTCAAAAAGGATATGCTTATTGTCCAGTAAATCGTATTGCAGATCAGGTTTGCTGCCGGTGTCCGGGTACATACCCAATGGAGTAGTATTAATAATCAGCTGAGTATTCCTGATAATGTCAGGACTAACTTCTGAATATGCAAGGCATCCATATTTCTTCTCTCTGGAAATAAGTGTATAGTGTACATTTATCCCCTTCAAAGCATAGCATACTGCCTTTGAACTTCCGCCTGTACCAAGCACCAGGGCATTCCTGATTTCAGAATTAATAACCGGCATTAAGGTATCCCTTATACCTGCAATATCGCTGTTAAATCCAATAAGTTCAGTTTTATCTTTTAACCTTTTTATCCTGATTACATTAACAGCTCCTATCGAATCAGCTTCAGGGTCGATCCTATCGAGAAATTTAATGACTGCCGATTTATAGGGTATTGTTACATTAAGCCCTTCAATATCCTCATAAAGAATCAGATCGGGCAACTGTCCGATTGTTGTCAGGGGATAATTTTCATAAGAACAATCTTTAATCTGTTCCCTCGAAAATTTTTCTGTGAAGTATTTCTTTGAGAAAGAGTGTCCCAGTGGGTAGCCAATGAGTCCGAATTTTCTCATGGATGACTCCTACCCTTTCAGATTGTCGGGCAGAAACTGGAAGAAAGTATCTCCCCTGAGTCCAAGGCGCAGCGTCTCAAGCGGGATTATCTCATTGGGAGCTATGTTTCCAAGGTTTACATCTGAACCAAAATGTTTTATGAACCATGCCTGTTGAGCTTTAAGGGGAGCTTCCCAGATAACATTCTCAAGCTTCACATGTTCTGATATTTCCTTTATCAAAGGAGTATTCACAGAACCATCGTCATTATAGATCCCGATTGTTCCTGATTCGCGCGCCTCGGCAATAACTTTTTTTGAGCCTGCATTCAGTTCTGATTTCATCATTGTGACCCATTCATCAGGTGAATATATAACATCTTTTTTCTTTGAGCCCACCTCCGAAATAACAGTACCTCTTTTTGCCAGAGCGCTTATATATTCAAGTTTCTTTTTATGATCAATTTCATAGGATCCGTCTGATACTTCGACCAGATCAATTTCATATTTATCAAGGAATCCGATATACTCCCTGAACATATTCCTGATCACAAAAGCTTCAAAAAGCGTACCTCCGAAGTAAGGAATGCATCCTGCTTTTTTATAGATCTTTACTTTATTTTCAAAACCCGGGGTAACAAGGGAGGTGCCAAATCCAAGTTTAACCAGGTCGGTGTATTCGCTGCCCACCGACATAAAATCTTCAGCTTCCCTTACGCTGAGACCTTTGTCCATAACCATGGTAAGTCCGGAGTTCCGTGGTTTTGATGGCCGATCAGGAATGAATGGAAGGATAGTTTTCATAAATAAAAGGTATATGTAATGAGATATGAAGTATAAGGTATGGGGTTCAAATCAACGGAGATTATAGCTCTCGAGAAGCTTCTTGATTTTGCGGTTGAAGATATGAACCGGGAAAATATCATGAAAATCCCTGAATAGTTCTTTATCAACATCCAGGGCAAGCAATAAATGCCTGTGAGCTTTATCCATGCAACCGCTGTGCATATAAAATGAGGCAAGCAGGTAATTCATACCCGGAACATCCCCGATTATTTTGTAGGCTTTTTCAAGATATGGTAAAGCTTTCGGGACAAAACCATCGTATAAAATCATTCTCCCCAGGTCGGTCCAGACCTCATTATAATATATATCAAGCTTTAAAGCTTCCCTGAAACACCGGATGGTATCTTTCTTCTCATTTTTAGCGTAATGCGCTTTCCCCAGCATATACCAGATCTCAGGGTTTTCGTCATCGAGCCTTACCGCTTTTCGAAGGAAAATAAGACTATCGTCAGGGCAGCCCGACTCAAGGGCTATAATTCCAAGTCCGAACCATGGATCAGCATAATCCGGGGCAAGCTCGATAGCTTCATGGTAGTACTTTTTTGCTAGTACCAGATCGCCTGTTTTTTCATAGGATTCAGCAAGGTAGGTCATTGCCTCAAAACTATCAGGCTCATTCTCAAGGTATTCATGATACACCGGAATGGCATCATTATATTTGTCGAGATTGCAAAGGATATTACCTTTATTAAAAATGGCAAAAGCATTCTGCGAATTTATTGCGAGAGCATAATCATATGCCTCGAGTGCTTTTTCATATTGCTCCTGCTTATTGTAAATTATTCCGAGGTTGTACCAGGCGCTGTCGGAAAAAGGCTCATTTTCAAGATACTTTAAATAGCATGAAATACTGTTCTCGAAGTCTTCAGTCTTTTCATATGCATAAGCAAGGTCGTATATATGAGCATAAAAATCAGGTTCAAGACTGATAAGTCTTTTCAGGTACGGTACCAGGTATTCATAATAGTTAAGGTTCTGAAGCACCGAGGTTATTGCGAACAGTATATTTCCGGTATCATCCGAATCAAGTGTAAGAGCATAGTCGAACATTTTTTTTGCCCCCTGGATATCTCCAAGGATTCCCATGGCAGTTCCTTTTGCAATATAAATCTCATGATTTCCAGGCTCAATATTTTCAAGCTTCTTTAAAATCCTGAGAGCTTCAACTGCCCGTCCCTTATCGAGAAGGACTCTGGCTTTTCGTAACTGAATCGAAACAGAATGGGGATGTTGTTCAGAAGCAAGAGTAGCAGCTTCAAAAGCTTTTATAGAGTTATTGGATTCAATATAATAATCTATAATTGATTCAAACTCAATGACATCGAAGAAATAATTTTCATTATTCCTCCTCATTCTCTCGAACTTCTGCACTGCCTGCCTTATCTCCTCCTCATATGAAAATCCATACTTTTCCTCTTCCATGGCTCACCGGTTATTTTGCAAAAGTAATACTAATTTTTACAAGGATTAACCGGTATTTCTTCAATTATTAACAATTAAAATATTTTTTAAACACCTAATATTCAGATTGATACATGCCGCACTTGGCTTTTTTACCTTTTTTTATTACCCGGACGCAACCTCG
>JBGPAF010000146.1:0-5233 GCA_041480535.1 Bacteroidia bacterium | reverse complement strand
TTATTAATACAGGTCGCTCATGTTCGGTTCCCTTGCCTGTCTTTATAACAACGGCAGCCTGGTTCGCAGCTACCAGTTTTGCTGCACGGTCAATCATATTATCTACAATATGGACTGAAATATTTCGGTCCTGCTCGGTGGTAAAACAGTCTGTAAGGATATTATCGGCAGAAGTCCTGTTTGCAACGAAATTGTTGGCTTCTCCGGTGGGAAGTTCACCCATTTTATTTAACCTTTCAGCTCCTTCTGCTGACAGCAATCCTGCGTTGGCAGCGGCTTTTAATACTGTAAGGCACAAGTCTCCAAAGTATCCTCCCGAAAACATCTTTTCGAATGAGTAATTTCCCGGATTCATTGTTGTGTTATCAAATGAAATATCGAGGTCAGTGCGTGGGGCCATTCCAAAATTTCCTGACTCTATATTGACGATCATACTTTTACCATGGTCTAGTTCCGGATTCTTCGGTATCTTCCTGTTATTTTCAATATAACAGGTATTTGTTCCTGTTCCCAGAATATAACCAATATATGAGTCATAAGATTTCCCGAAGGAGGCAGATTTTCCGGCAAGCAGTGTTGCTACGGTATCGTTAAGAAGGACGATCTTCTTACCAGGGGTTCCCAATGCCTCAAGCAGTGATTTGCCAATGATCTGGCCTACCACTTCAGGAGCCTGAACTTCTTTGCAGAATTGAAGCAGCCGTCCATCCTTGTCAGGAAAAATTTCAGTGGGATAGGAAAAACAAAACCCGATCCTGCCGGCTTTATCTGCTAATGGCCTAATATATCCAGCCATAGTTTCAAAAAATTCTTTCTTTGATACTTCTCTGTCAAGGCCAGGCATCCTGAAGTTTTTTATAGCTTCCATTTCAAGCTTTCCATCACTGTTAAATGATACGAGTGATGATCTGAAATTAGTGCCTCCTGCATCGATGGCAACCACTGCAGTTTCCTTCAGAAATTCATTATCTGCTTCAATATACGTTGGGATCATCCTGAGTGAGCTCTTTTCTCCTTTCAAACCCTTTTGCATCTCAGAAAGGAACAGTTCAACAAGAAGATCCATGTCAATATCACAGGCTCTTAATCCGTGTTCTTTAAGAAATCTGGTTACATCTTTCATAATATATCCGTGATTTTTTAAGATTATTATTTCGAACTAACCTGAAGTTCAGATTTTCAATATTACAATTTTCAGATCACCAAAGTATAAAAAATATTTATCTTAACTTTATACTTATCAATCAACCGGGCCGGGCGTTAATAAATTAACCAACAATAATATCATAATATCATGACCAAAGTAGCTGAAATAGCAAAAATGATTGATCACTCCATTCTTCATCCCACTCTTACAGACAATGATTTAAGAAGAGAATGTGAAGTTGCCCGGAAATATAATGTGGCATCGGTATGTGTAAAACCTTATGCAGTTAAACAGGCTAAGGAGTTTCTAAAGGGCAGTAATGTTCTGGTCGGCTGTGTTATTGGTTTTCCGGCAGGAAATTCATCAATTGCTGTCAAAGCTTTTGAAACTGAAACTGCCTGCAGTGATGGTGCCGTAGAAATCGACATGGTCATAAACATTGGGAAGGCGCTCCAGGAAGACTGGGCTTACATTGAAGAGGAGATAAAAACAGTTGTTGAAACTTCACACAGGCATGGGGCAATTACCAAAGTAATTTTCGAAACTGACTTTGTTACAAAGGATGAACTTAAGATCAAACTATGCCAGATCTGCTCAAAAGCGGGAGCTGATTATGTAAAAACCTCAACCGGGTTCGGATTTGTAAAGGATACTGATGGCAAGTATTCCTACATCGGAGCAACAGCACATGATCTGGCTCTCATGAGAAAATACTCGGCTCAGAAAGTAAAGATAAAAGCTGCCGGCGGGGTCCGCACTCTTGCCGACCTGCTTAAATTTAAGGAAATAGGTATTTCAAGATGCGGTGCTACAGCTACAGTGTCGATGCTGGAGGAGGCTAAAAAACTTTTCGGTGAATGAAAATCCTTACAAATAATTCTTTTCTGCGTAAAATCAATTTTACAGGATTCGTCGTTCTGATCCTGTTCCTGCCAAATAGCAGGCTTGCAGGTCAGAAAAATGGTGAATTGCTGATAGTTAAGGAATCAAAGGTTGTCAGACCACTGGAGGATGTACTGGTTGTGACGGATCATTCCGGTACCATCCTGGTACGCGATAGCAGGGAGCGCGAGTATTTCAGAACCAAAGCAACAGGGACAGTCAGTTTCAAGGCAGGAGGCTACGCCGGGATCCAATCGGTAACTCTTCTTAATAAAGCAGGCAAAACGGTTGCTGTCAGAAGCTTTAAGATGGAAGCTGCGACCTCAATTGAGGACGGAGGAAGGTTTGGTGAACTTTTCAGGCTCCTGCATGACGGGATGCTCATTTATTCTCCCTCAGGATATGAAGAGATTACATGGAAGGGAAAGACTTACAGGTATTTTGTAAACTGGGTCCTTGATAACAATAACACGATGAAAGGGATGCAGTATTTCAGTCCATACAGCCGCGACCTTGTTGACCTCTTGCGTGAAAATCAGAAACCTGACGGAATGATCTGGAGCTTTATTCAGCCAGACAGACAGGATTACCATTACTACGAGACCGCTTACTCATACCTTGGCTATTTTGACCGTAATAATGGAGCGTGGTTTGTCCGCCAACCTGCTGAGAATCATGTTGAATACAATTATGTTAATATGATATACCAGCACTGGAAAGCAAGCGGTGACACAGAATGGATGAAGAAGAATCTTGACTGTGCCATGCGTGCTCTGGATTACTGTGTGAATGATTCCCTCAAATGGTCAAAGAGGTTCAGGCTTCTTAAACGTCCTTACTG
This sequence comes from Bacteroidia bacterium, assembly GCA_041480535.1. Classification (GTDB taxonomy): domain Bacteria; phylum Bacteroidota; class Bacteroidia; order Bacteroidales; family VadinHA17; genus LD21. Next base: position 2,363 of record JBGPAF010000146.1, on the reverse strand, counting down.
CATCGATTCATGGGATTTTCAGGTGGATGATGAATACACGCCTGATGCTCCGCTGAGCCCGACAATGGTAGTGGTACCCGGCAAAACAAAATTTGGAATCTTCTTTGGGGATAACACCGGATATTATGAAGCATGCATCCAACTCGCCGAAATGCTTAAATATGCCGGCCAGATTGATGAAGCAGCAACTTATACTAGGCGGGGTAAAAAGATACTTGACAGGATTATAGCTCTTTCATGGAACGGGAAATACTTTACTCATTTTATTGATGAAGATCCAAATGTAAAACGCGATCTTGGAGTTGATGAGAAGAGCCAGATAGCACAGGGTAACATGTACTCGCTGAACAGAAGTCTCCCGAGGGAAATTAATAAAGCAATAATCAATACCTATATTGATCTGAAGAAGAGGCTTCCTGAGAATTCACCCGGTGAATGGTATTCAATTTATCCACCCTTTGAAAAAGGTTTTACAATCCATGATGCAAAATGGCAATATATGAACGGAGGTGTTGCCGGACATGCTATTGGCGAAATGGCGCGTGGAGCTTATGAGAATGGCTATGAGGATTATGCCTCAGATGTCATGCTGCGAATGCTTGATCTTATCAAAAAGGCTGGCAACCGGCTATGGTTCGCGTACACCGGATCAATTCCTGCTCCTCCCCCACGGCCTGAATATAAACCTTTGAATATCTCCGGTCAGTGTAACATGGACCTGTGGGACAAGGGAGGCCATGGAGCATTTAAATGGATGAATGCTGAAAGAGTAGGAAACGACATGAGAGGCTTGCCAACCGGCGATCAGGTATTTGAAAAAATCAGGTTCAGGGTGATCGACCCGGAAAAGAATGAAAGGAAAGCAGTTATTGGCTTATCTTACGCAAAAGGATTCCCAAGGATCGCAGAAGTTCCTGTCAATGATACGGCAAAATGTATTTACCTTCTGCATTCATCTTCAGATAATATTCCGAGCGCATTTGCAGGAGCAATAACTTTCAGGTATACAGATGGCAGTGAAAAGTCCCGGAACATTGTCAAATTCAAGGATATCACCAATTGGTGGTTTTCAAGCCTTGAGAATGAAAGAGCAGGTGTAGCCTGGTCAGGGCCAAATCCGGTAAGCACTAAAGTCGGAGTTTGCTGGACCGCTATCGACAATCCCAGTCCGGATAAAAAAATTGAAAAACTGGTTTTCAGTGCTCCTGTTGAAGGAGGGATATATGCTGTTATTGGAATAACACTGGCCGACAGGGAACACTATATAAGGCCTAAAATCGAGTCATTCGGCGGACCTGACAACTGGGCCGCTGCAACCGGAATGGCAGCACTTGTCGAAGGACTTGCCGGTGTTAAAAACACGGGACTTGCTTTCGACAAGGTAGGATTGTCCCCGCGATGGTGTTCAGCAGGTACAGATTCAGCAAAGGTCACAATTTGTTTGCCGGCTTCTGACGGGTACGTCAGTTATACATATAAAAATGACAAGGCCAAAGGCGAAATTAGCATACAGGTAACAGGAAGCGGAAATGAAATTACAGGACATGTACTTCTTCCTCATGAAGCGATATCGGTTAAATCGGTAACTCTGAACGGAAACCCTTTGTTATTCACTAATTCACTTATAGAAAATTCAAAATACATCGATTTTAAAACAATGCTGGGATGGGTAATAAACATTCAGATTAGTTATTTGAAGTAAACTATTACTTAACGGGAAATGCTTATGATTTACTCCGTAACTGAAGAGATGCTTAAGAAAGCAGAATAGAAAAGCAAATCAAAATATCCCATATATTAAGATCGATGTTAAATGATAAAACTTCAATTATTAATCCGGAATAAGCCAATCATGAGAAACCTGTTTTCCTTCTCCATTTTAAGCATTGCATTAATATTTTGTGTCTCATGTAAAAAGAACTATACTCCAATTAATCTTCATCCTGATAATCCGCACTATTTTCAGTTCAGGGGAAAACCTGCTGTACTGATAGGATCGACCGAGCATTACGGTGCGGTTATGAATCTTGATTTTGACTATGTCAGGTATCTTGATGAACTATCAGCCAAAGGATTAAATATAACAAGGACCTTTTCGGGAATTTATGTTGAACCTCCGGGAGCATTCGGTATTGTAAAAAACACCCTGGCTCCGGGAAGCGAGAAATTCATTTGTCCGTGGGCACGCAGCAATCAGCCCGGATATCCCGGAGCAGGTAATAAATTTGATCTTACAAAGTGGAATGAGGCTTATTTTGCCAGGCTTAAGGACTTTATATCAGAAGCAGGCAAACGAAACATAGTGGTGGAACTGGACCTCTTCTCCAATTTCTATGATACTCTGCAATGGAAACTAAGTCCGC
>JBGPAF010000145.1:0-5244 GCA_041480535.1 Bacteroidia bacterium | reverse complement strand
AGGGACGCAATTGCCGGTATAGCCCTGTTCCTTTCACATCTTGCAAAAAGCAGGATGAAATGCTCGGAACTCAGGAGAACTTATCCTGATTACTATATAGCAAAGAAAAAGCTTAACCTTTCTGCAGGTGTCGATTTCAAGCGTATTCTTGAAAATGTACGGACACAATTCAGCGATCATGAGATTGATGAAAGAGATGGCATGAGGATTGAGCACAAAGAAGGCTGGGTGCAGATCCGCAAATCGAATACCGAACCTGTAATCAGAATATATGCGGAAGGCAAAACAGTCGACGAAGCTGAAAATCTGGCCGATGCCGTTATCGCAATTGTTAAAAAAGTCAAATAATTTTCTTTTTTTTCCGGAGTTCCGGAATAAATATAACAAGATGAGTGTCTTTAATCCGTAAGACAAAAATCCTAAAACCTTAAAAGATGTTAAATCTTTTACGAATAAAGCACATTTAAATACTTTTGCAAGGAATTCAGTTCAGGAAACTTAAAAATAATAAAGTATAATTTCGATGAAAAAATCAGTTATCATTACAGGCATTGTTGCAGTAATTGCAATAATTATCCTGATCGTTATTGGAAAGGCCGCAAAAAATAAAGATGTTGCCAATCTGTATGTAGAAGCTAAAAAGGGTCAGTTTGAGATAGTGGTTTCCACCACAGGTGAGTTACAGGCTGAAAACTCCGCGGATATAAAGGGTCCAGATTTTTCCCAGAGCAGGCAGATCAGGGCTGCCGATATAAAAATAACTGATATGGTTCCTGAAGGAACCCAGGTCAAGTCAGGCGATTTTATTGCCACCCTCGACAGGACATCTTTTGACAATACACTCAAGGATGAGATGGAAAAACTTACTACCCAGGAGGCCAATCTTGAGGTTAAAATGCTTGACACAGCAGTTACTCTCAGTGACCTGCGCGATAATATCAAGAACCTTAAATTCTCGGTTGAAGAGGCAGAAATAACCCTTGAACAGTCGAAATTTGAACCTCCTACAACAATCAGGCAGGCTGAGATTTCCCTCGACAAGGCAAAACGTTCGCTCGAACAGGCAATAAAGGGTTATTCCCTTAAAATTGAACAGGCAAGGTCCGATATGAAGACAATTAAGTTCAACCTTTCGGAACAACGGCAGAGAGTATCTGATCTCCAGACAATATTGTCAAAATTCACCATTTATGCTCCGGCCGACGGAATGGTGATATATAAAAGAGACAGAACAAACGCAAAAAGAAAAGTAGGATCTTCTATTTCCCCCTGGGATAATGTTGTTGCGACACTGCCAGATATGTCGTCGATGATTTCCAAAACATATGTTAATGAGATTGATGTAAGCAAAGTCAAAGCCGGGCAAAAGGTTGAACTTCTGGTGGATGCTTTTCCTGATAAATCTTATACCGGGGTTGTTACATCCGTTGCAAATATCGGGGAACAGCTTCCGAATGCCGACGCAAAGGTATTCGAAGTGGTGATCAAGCTTAACGAATCTGATCCTATACTGCGACCTTCAATGACAACAGGCAACCAGATCGTTACCCAGACTATTGAGGACGTAACATATGTCCCGCTCGAAAGTGTTCAGCTCGGCGCCGACAGTATTCCGTTTGTTTATACTAAAAAAGGAAACAAGCAGATTGTCGTTACCGGTGAAGAGAATGAAAATAATGTTGTGATTGAGCAGGGATTGGAAGCCGGAACGGTTATCTATCTGAGTACTCCGGAAAATATTAATAAATTCAGGCTGGCGGGACAGGATCTCATTGCTGTGAACCAGGAGCGTGCTAAGGCTAAAAAAGAAGAGGAAAGGAAAGCAAAGGAAGAGGCTGCAAAGGCTAACAATCAAAGATCTCCCGGAATGGAAGGAATGACACCGGAAATGATGCAGCGTTTTCAACAGATGAGAGGCAATATGCCACAGGGCGGAACTATAAATGGTGCCGGTGGTACCGGCGGCCAGGGTGGCCAGAGAGATACAGCCGCGTTCAGGAGAATGATGCAGAATAATCCCGAGATGAGGCAGAGAATGCAGAATATGCGAAGGGATACATCAGCCAGGCGGAGAAATTCCAATCAGCAGGGACAGACCGGACAGAATCCTCCTCCGGGAACACCAAACTCAAATCAGAATTAATTTTTAAACACTTAAGTTATGTTTAGATTCTTCTACAGATATTTTCACGACATAGAAATTGCCGTTGAATCTATAGTTTCCAACAAGCTCAAATCGATGCTTACGGCACTTGGTATAATTTTCGGGGTCGCTGCAGTTATTTCAATGCTGGCTATAGGTAAAGGAGCCAAGCAGGAGATAATGGAACAGATGAAAATGGTAGGGGTTAATAATATTCTTATCAACCCGATTTTACAGGATGAGTCTTCTTCAAGCTCTGAAGAAACTGAAAAGCAAACCAAGAAATTCTCAAGAGGACTCAGTATGCTTGACGTGGAAGCAATTAAAGAAACCCTTCCGTCAGTTAAAAGAATAAGTCCTGAAATCTCATTTAACTCAGTGGCTATGATGAACGGAGTTAAATACACTGCGAAACTGGTCGGTGTTTCAAACGATTATTTCTACCTGTACAATCTTCCTCTGGTATCAGGGGCCTTTTTTAACAAGTACCAGGAAGAAAACGGTATCCAGGTTTGCATTATCGGAGCAAATATCAGAGCTAAATTCTTCAGCAAGATAGATCCACTCGGACAGTATATAAAGTTCAACGGGATATGGCTTAAAGTCAGTGGAGTTCTGCAAAAAACAAATGTCAGCCTCACCGGATTTGAAGAAAAAGGCGTTAATGTTTACAACGATAATATCTACATTCCGATCCAGACAATGCTTCTGAGATATCAGAACAGAGCGCTGGTCAATACAAAGCTGGTATCAGAGGCCTCTTCAAATATTATGATCATGGGCGGACCAGGAGGTATGGGTGGAATGGCACGGATAGTCACAAGCAGTTCGGACGCTTCATCCAATGCTGAGACTAATTATAACCAGCTCGACAGAATAGTTGTGCAGGTTGCTGAGACTGAACAGCTTAATCCAAGTACTGAAATACTCAGCCGTATGCTTACCCGCCGTCATACAAATGTAAAAGACTTTGAGATTACTGTTCCTGAACTTCTGCTGAAACAGCAGGAAAGGACAAAGGATATTTTCAATATTGTGCTTGGTGTAATAGCAGGCATCTCCCTGCTTGTAGGCGGAATAGGCATCATGAATATTATGTATGCCTCTGTGATGGAGAGAATAAAGGAGATCGGAACAAGGATGGCCATTGGAGCCAAAAAAATGGATATTGTAGTCCAGTTCCTTTCTGAAGCTGTGCTCATAAGTGTATCAGGTGGTTTTATAGGTATATTCCTTGGAGTGGTCATGGCAAAGCTGATAGAACAGATCGCAGGCATAATGACTATCGTGACATTCTTTTCCATATTTATTGCCTTCGGAGTATCGGCGGCAATCGGCGTTATCTTTGGCTATCAGCCGGCTAAAAAAGCATCTGAAAAAGATCCAATAGAGTCATTAAGATACGAATAAAATATTAAAAATGAAGAAGTTATTATTATCAGCAACCATAAGTTTGTTTCTGTTGTCATTTCAGAATTCTTATTCTCAGGAGTTAAAAAGACTTACTCTTGATGACGTGATTAAACTTTCGGAGGAGCAGTCACCAAATGCTCTGATGGCGAAAAACAGGTTCCGTGCAAGCTACTGGCAATATCGTACATTCAAGGCAGAATACAGGCCTTCCCTGACACTTACCGGAACGACCCCGTATTACAGCACAGCATTTGAAAGGGTCTGGAATTCGGTCGACAATAAATGGGATTATAAATCCACTAACGTGCTGCGTAACCTGGGATCCCTGTCACTTTCCCAGAATATAGGTTTAACAGGCGGGACAATCTATTTAAATTCTGATCTGACACTTGAAAATGACTTTGAAAGAGATACACGTAATTATATTACGGCACCCGTGAGCATAGGATTAACGCAGCCTTTATTCAGGTATAATGAATTGAGATGGCAGAAGAAAACAGAACCCCTCAAATACTCAGCTGCCAAACAGACCTTCCTGTCGGACATAGAAGGTGTCCATTCACAGGCTGTTATGAACTTTTTCTCGCTGGCCCTGGCACAGAGCAACAAGCAGATCGCAGAAATGAACTATGCTAATGCGGATACTCTTTATGAAATAGCCCAGGGGAGATATGAGCTTGGAACAATAGCTGAAAATGAATTATTAGAGCTTCAGCTTTCATGGCTCAATACTGAAACAAACAGGAAAGAGGCCGAAATGAACCTGCGCGACAGGGAAATCCGTTTAAAATCATTCCTTGGGTTCAACGAAAATGTAAAACTTGAACTTATCCTGCCGACTGAAATTCCTGAATTGCAGTTGAGTTCGCAGGAAGTGCTTGAGATGGCAAAGGCCAATAATCCTGAGATACTTGACCAGCAGCTTACTGTGCTGACAGCGCAGAGCAGTGTTGCTCAGGCAAAAGCCGAAAAGGGGCTTAATGCTAACCTTATTGCATCTTTTGGTACCAGGGATCAGGATTCCCATTTTGATCTCGCCTATGCGAACTCAAATCAGCAGCAGAACATCAGGCTGGGAATAACCGTTCCGATTCTTGACTGGGGGCTTGGCCGCGGGAAATACAAAATGGCCCAGTCAAACCTTGAACTTGCCCAGGTTACATCGGAGCAGGCTTTGGTCGACTTTGAACAGAACCTTATACTCGATGTTGAGCAGTTCAACCTTCAGAAGGCACAGGTAGCTGTTGCAGCCAAATCAGATACTGTGGCTATGAGAATGTATGAAGTGACAAAACAGAGATTTCTTATAGGTAAAATTGCAATTCTTGAGCTGAACAACGCAGATACAAAAAAAGACTCTAACAGAAGAGCTTTTATTCAGGCTCTGCAGAACTACTGGAACTATTTCTATAATGTTCGCGGTCTTGCATTATACGATTTCGTGAACAGGAAACCTCTCGAAACTGAATTTGAAAATCTGCTTGAATAAAAGAGGAATCATTTTTTTTTGAAATAGGGACATTGCATGCAATGTCCCTATTATTTTATAAATGTTTTTTATAAAAAATTAATATCTTTGCGCCTCAATAAAGAATATTCAGAAAAAATATCACAATAATCCAAAAGAGAGACAAATGCAAAATAAAACAGCTATTTCAATTCTGGCCATTGCATTAGCACTTGTGTGT
>JBGPAF010000144.1:0-5310 GCA_041480535.1 Bacteroidia bacterium | reverse complement strand
GGTGACCTTAATAATAGGGATTTAGGGTGAGGTGACCTTAATAATAGGGATTTAGGGTGAGGTGACCTTAAAAATAGGGATTTAGGGTGAGGTGGATTTAAAAAGGATGAATTAAGGTTAGATATTCTCAGGAAATATCAGCTGATTCCTTAACGGAGATAATCTGCCGGTAAAGTTTTTTTTTGGGTTGTGGTATAACAATTGCTTCAGCTACAATTTCAGAAATATCTGCAACCCTGGTTTCAGTCGCTCCTGCAAATGTCTTCTTGCAAAGAGGACATGATGTTGCCAGAATATCCGGATTTCCTCTGGTAAGTTTAGCAGCTGCATCAACAGCTATCTGTTGCTTCTTCGTACGGCTGATTTTGATATTACCCAGGCTCCCTCCGCAGCATAAAGAATTTTCATCGTCAAAACCAGTTTTTTCAAGCCTCGATACATGCCTCAGGACTTCCTTTGGCTCATCATAAACACCTGAATTCCTGCCAAGGTCACATGGACTATGATAAGCAACTCTTTTATGTAAAAAATTCATCTTCACAGTTCCTTCATCTATCAGGTTCTTAATGAATTGTGTATGATGAAGAACCTCTACATCAAGGTAATAACTCTCCTTAAACACCTTGTAACAGATCGGACAGGATGTAACCAGTGTATGAGCACCGGATTTCCAGATGGTTTGTGAGTTAAAATTTATAAGTTCCCTTGCTTCCTTATCCTGTCCGGCCAGCATAAGCGGCCGGCCACAGCAGGCACCTCCATTTTCATCGATGAATGACCAGTTAACTCCTGATGCATTTAATATTTTGACCATAGAGTTCTTAATTGCCGGAGTAAGATGAGTCATGCACCCGGCAAAGTATAATACATCTGCTTTCTTTGGATTACTTTCCGGAAGAAAGTCATATGTCTGCTTTCCATTCGGTTTTGCAACCGAAAGGCTCTGCCGGCTTCGGAAATATCCCTTCCAGATGTTTCTTATATCATTTTCCGGTTCCCCTCCCCTTCTCTGGATCATCCTTATAGCTGAAAGTTCAATCCCTACCGGACATTTCTGATCACATCTTCCGCATAGCAGACAGTTATGAGCAATATCATACGTATCGTCATTATTGCGAATGGCCTTCATAAGATAAGCCGACTGGATATCATTTATCCCTGCTGAAAAATTAAGCTGGCACTGGTCAATGCATATTCCGCAAGATGAACATGAATATGTCTGAACTTCTGAAAAAGTACCTGCTTTATCACCGGTTCTTATTCCTGAATTTCTCATAAAAATCAGAAATAATTCAGTCGGGATATGCATATATCTTGTCAGAGGTAATAAAACGAAAAATGTACCTAACGATAGCGAATACAGCCACCAGAAAGGATATGCAATCTGCTGGGCCGGAAGAAATGATGCAAGCCATGAGCCTATGGTACCTGTCAGGAAGCTCCCTGTGCCATATGCACCGCTGGTAAAACTCTCAGCAATAAGACGGCTCGGGAAGATAAGCCACAATGATGTAAGTGCAACTTTGTCAATGGTTTTAAGACGGGTAGTTTTCTTCATTCCCACCACATTTGATGTGAACCTCTTCAGTATGGCGAGGAGAAGCCCTGAAAGGATGAATGCCAGAATGAGATCCATAAGAAACGAATACCCTGCTTCAAAGGCAATTTTACCATGATCGGGATTAAAGAACTTAAAGAAGATCGCTTTGTATGGGGCATTGAGATGGTTTTCACCGAAAATATCAGCTTCAAGAGTACCGAAGAAAATAAGTAAGAACCATCCAAAGGCAAGGCTCATATGCATGTACCCCAGTCGCAGATTTGTTTTCAGAATTTTTCTGTGTATCAGACTCTCGAGAAAAATCTCCTTAAGGCTCTGTCCAAATGCTTTCCCAAAAAAACCACGCTGCAGCCTTAGCTTATCAGGCCTCGAGAGGTCCCTGAACCACATCACACTTCTTACGACCGCATAAACGAGTATGAAGTATAGTCCTAAATTAAACGGTATTACAAAAGGATCAAATTGCATAATTATCAAATTTTTGGAATGCCTGTTTCGCCAGGAAAACAACATTTCGTGTATTAACTCCGCGGGGACAAACGAGGGAACATTTTCCGCAAAGCATGCATTTCTTTAAATCATTTCGTGGCGACTCATTCTCTCCACGATGAATGAGAACATTAAGTTCTCTGAGGCTGAACCTGGTAAAATTGCCGGATGTACATGTTGCCGAACAACCGCCACAGGCAATACACAAATTAAAGCTTGGTTCTTTTTCACGAATGTAATCAGCTATCTTTCTGTCGTTTGCATCCCAGTCGATCTGTCGTCCCTTTGATATGGCAAAACCAAACTTTTCCATCTAACCCTTTCCGTTTTTAAGATAGTTTATCACTTCTGATACTGCTGACCTTGCATGTGATATTGTTTCTGTAATATTCATTGGGGCAGTGCAGGTACCTGCATAAAAAACACCTTTTAAATTGCTGATATTGTTGGCATAATGATGATCGGCAGGTGCAAAAAACCTGTTTTCGCCGGTATGCAGACCTGTCATTCCGGCAATTTTTTTCCCTCCTGCGGACATCTCCATACCTGCCATGAGTACAAGCATATCAAGTTCCATCTTAAGGGGGCGGCCTGCCAGTGTATCCTCAACCTTTATAACAATCTTATTATCAATTGTTTCGCTTGCTTCAGAAACTTTACCTCTAATGAAGTTCACTCCCCACTCTTCCTGAGCTTCACGGTAAATTTCTTCATAATAGGCCCCACCCATCCTCATATCCATATAGAAGCAGAAGACTCTTGATTCAGACAGATGTTCCCTGACCTCGATAGCCTGCTTTACAGCTGTAACACAACAAAGCTTGGAGCAATAGTAGTTACCGACCTTTTCATCCCTGGATCCAACACAATGTACAAATCCAACAGTTTTAGGTGACTTCCCGTTATTCATCACTATTTTTTCACTGCGGAACATTTTCTCAAGGTCAGCTGAGGTAATTACATTATCGTAAATCCCATATCCGTACTCCTCTTTCCGGGAACTATTAAATAGATCAAATCCGGTAGCAACAACAACGGCATCTGCAGAAAGCTCTTTCCCATCCTTTGTAAATAGAGAAATACGGGATTTGTCCTGTTTGAATTTTTCAATTGCAGTACTGGTCAATATTTTAATCCCGTTTCGGGAAGTCAGTTTCTCAAAGTATTCCTTAACCTCCGAACTATTCCTTCTGTTAGGGAAAAGTTTATACCAGTCATTCAGATGTCCTCCGGTTTCGCTTTCTTTTTCCACAAGGCTAACCTCAAACCCGGCTTTTGACAACTGACCTGCTGCTTCAAGTCCTGCAACACCACCTCCTATTACAACTACATGTTTATTCATTAACGATCACGCGTTTACAAGACTTTTACTGCTTATATGCTCACTATTAACACTTGTTTTGTATTTATCTTCCGGAGAATATTCAATCCCCATTTTATCAAGTACAGGTTCGCAATCTGTCTGATGCATTTGAAGGCCAAGATCCCACGGATCATAACCTAAGACAAGACCGGCAACCTCCTCGTAAGTAAAAACAGGGATTCCTTCCCCATTCTGCCCGTATCTTTTACCCTCCATTTCATTTATCACATACTGCCATCTGTCGAGAAACATGGGACAACCCGGACAGTTAGTGATTATCATATCGGGCTTAAAGGGCTTCATTGATTCAAATTTCTCCTTTGAGCAGGCAACTGAAAAACCTCTGTTAGCCTGAATAAGGTATTGCCTGAAGCCAAAACCACAGCAATGTCTTCTTTCCGGATAATCAATGACCTGACCTCCCCACTCCTCAACCATCCCAGCAAGAACATAAGGGTACTCCGCACCCCCTATACCTTTTGAAGGAAACATCTTTGCGTAATGGCAGCCGATATGATCAACAACCTTTAAGGGTTCTCCTGTATTTTTATTGATTAATTTATATTTAGCTTTTGCAGCTATCTCTTTTCTGAATTTATATATTACATCACTTGCATGCGCAAGGTTTTTTGGAGCTTTGAATTCCCTGCCGGTTGCCTTTCTAAGCTGTTCCCTTACCTTTTCTTCAACCTCGGGAAAATGATGCCACGTATCAAGTATCTCTGTATAGAGTCCGAAAGAAGTAATACATGATGGCAGAAGGTTTTCATAACCTGCTTCAGTCATTATCGCAAACTGACGGGCCACAATTGTCATGGTAGTCTCAACAGGAACTATATCACTATGATATCCGATTCCGGTACATGTTGTATGACAAGGATGTTCATATACATCTTTCTTAAGTTCATCACGCATTATCCTGAGAAAGGTTGTTTCGGATCCGGGAAAGAAATTCTGTCTTACACAACTTCTGACATAATAGAACTTGTCTTCAGCAATTTCTTTCTGATAATCTTTCCAGATAGCTTTCTTCCCTTCAAGTTTCATTTTTTCAGTTGTTATCTTGTATGACAGTTACTATTTGTTTTGTAAATATGTCTGAAGTATTCATTGTCAATGCCTTCATCCAGGGTCAGATTCATTTCTTCTGCCTTTTTCTTTGAAAACTCTTCAATCTTATTGAATCTATTTATACCACCTGTTACTTCAAATATCTTTCTGATTTCATCCATAGCCTCTTCAGGGATTTTCCTGAGAATACCGGGCCCATCTCCTTTGTAGTTAGCACCTAGCCTTTTAAAGAGATCAGTCCAGTTAGCCTGGATCCAATCCCATACTGGTCCTTGTTCCGGATGCAAAGCAGTACCGACACCTTCAAGATAAAGACAGTATCCATGATCCAAAATCCATTGTCCAACAGTTCTTTTTAGTGCTAACTGCTGTCTCCCTTTTTCTGACTCAACAAAAAAACCTTCATCCTGTGAAAGAGACCTCAAAGCCATAATGATTAAACCAGGAGCATTCCCCCGCGGGCAACGCGTCTTACATGACATGCATTCCCCACAGTACCATATTACATCTGACTTAAGAAGTTTTTCAATTTCCTCATTATTTTCCGACTGGACAATGTCAACTATTTTTCTGGGGTCATATATATAAAATTCAGCAGCCGGACAGATAGCTGTGCAGACTCCGCAGTTCATACAGGCATTCAATCCCTCTTCAAACCTGATATCCTGCATCAGCATATCGTAATAGTTTCTCATCCCTGTACTATTTCTGATTTTACTTCTGTTAGTCAATTCACAACAAATGTATTGTTAAATAAAAAAGCAGGTAAGAAGCTTAAAACCTATTTTTTATGGGGTATTTATACGTATAAAGAAAGGTGCAAAGG
>JBGPAF010000143.1:0-5319 GCA_041480535.1 Bacteroidia bacterium | reverse complement strand
CTTGATAAGTCCAATCTCAGTCCTTGCGTGCGAAAGCATATCAACAAAATTGTATACAAGAATATTAATGTCATTATCAAGCATTTGACTGATTCTTTCATTTACTTTCCGTCCATCATGATTGCTGATTATTTTATTATATGACCATTTATATTTAAGTCCTTTGCGTGCGAGCTGATATTTAAAAAGCTCTTCTTCGAAGTTGTTCTTACCTTCTTCCTCATCATCATCCACCCAAAGCTCGGGCAGAATTGCCGCGATGGCAGAAGGCATAAGGCCTGAGAAGATGGCATTTCTGCTGTACTGGGTAGCAGTAGGCAGGATGCTGAAATATATGTCTTCTTCAATTACCCTGTATATTCCGGCAAGTTCGGAAGCTATCATTTTCCACTGGTCAAATCTGAGGTTATCGATCAGAATGAAAAAAAGAGGCTTCCCCTGCTGAACGTTTGGGAATACTTTCTTTGAGAAGAGAGAAGGCGACAGAACTGGTTTTTCAAGTGCATCCGGATCAAGCCAGCTGAGGTAGTGATTTATCAGATATTTAACGAAAGCATTATTAGCATCATTTTCCTGCGTTTTAAGGATGCCGCTCATACCCGGGTCAGTCGATTTCTCAAGTTCCGATTCCCAGAAAGTGATTTTTCTGTATAGTTCTGCCCAGTCGGTAAAATTCCTGGCCGATGAAATCAGGTTACCGATACTGCTGAACTCCTGCCTGTAGTTTGTAGTTGTTTTTTCTGTAATAAGCCGGCGTTGTTCGGTAATTCGTTTTATCACAAGGAGGAGCTGATTTGGCTTTACGGGCTTTATAAGATAATCAGCCATCTCCGATCCGATCGCTGCCTCCATTATCCCCTCTTCCTCATTTTTTGTTATCATTACAACAGGCATATCATTCCTTATTTCCTTTATATGACGCAGTGTTTCCAGACCGCTCAGCCCTGGCATGGTCTCATCAAGAAAGATCAGATCATAGGGATTCTGGCGAACCAGATCGACAGTATCGATGCCATTGGTGCAGGTATCAATTTCGTAACCTTTTTCTCTCAGGAACAATACATGCGCCTTCAGGACCTCGATTTCGTCATCGGTCCACAATATTCTGATTTTTCTCATTGTTGTTAGTACGAATTCAGGATGTAAAATTACCTATTCTTTTTCCCAGTTAGGTAATTTTCGTTAAAGAAAAGATAGTAACGCTGGGGATTTTTATCCTCATCAAGCTTTTTCAGATTTTCATTATTGATCAGAAAGGTCATGATTTCTGCTCCTGAGGCATTTCTTAAATGCTTATCAGGCCTGAATGAATTATAGTATTCCCATGCCTGGGTATTGTCTGCAAAACCTGATACGATTATTTTTATATATTTATTATCTGCGAGGATTCCTTCTGTTCTATAGTTCTTGTTTGTGTAATTATCTATATTGTAGCTTATTACATCAAATGAAGCCTGGTTTATATTAAAGGAAGGATCCATGATAATCACTACAAAGGAATACAATGCAGTTGTATCTGCTATATAAAGCTCAGCGGCAATCTCTTTATCTTCCTCGATCTTGAGTTCAGGCAGTTTCTGATTCAGATATGCAGTCATTTCAGCGGCTTTCCTGCCTTCAGCAGTTTCGGGCCATGTTCTAATCAGCTTGTTAAGTTCTTCCTTAAAGCTTCTCTCATCGCTTATCCCTGCAACTGAATAAGCACGCAGCAACATGAATTTAGGAACCAGATTATCGGCAGGATTTTTGTTGATTGCGCTGTCACAAAGCGTTATTGTTTCCTTAAAATTTCCGAGGGTATATAAATTGTATGCATCCTTGTAGCGATCTTCAGAAAGTTTGATTTCAGCCATTTTTTTATTAAAATAATCCGGATCAGAGATTATTCTTGAAAACTCACTGTCAGGGAATCTTTCCAGAAGCCGCTGCCTGGCGATCTCAGATTTCTGATTGTTCCCATCCTTATATAACCTGTAAAGGTCATAAAGTGCTTCAGGAACCAGCTCATTGTCAGGAAAGCGCGACAATAATGTCTCATACGATTCTGCTGCTTTCTGTTTATCGGATATCTTTTCTGAAAATACCTTACCTGCATTAAAATAGGCTGTTGCAATCTTTTCGTTGGAGATGGCAAGCAATGAATCGCTCACAGGAAGGTTTTTCAGGTAAAACTCAGGCTTCTTGTAGTCCATCACCGCTTTGGATGTATCCGACTGCGCTTTGCCATTCTCATCCTGACCGGCAGAAGCCTGCTGAACACTTACCCTGTTCCTGTTTGATCTTCTCCAGTTATCCTCAAGTCGTCTTTCGCCCCATCTCCTGCGGAATTCGGTCCGTCCAAAGGTCAGGGCCGTCTGATTATAAAAATACCATTTGCCTTCCTGTGCGATATTATCCTGGAATCTTCTCTCATTTTCATAATACTGCCCTATATTTGACCTGTCGGCATATTCGGAGGTTTTTCCTTCACTTTCAGCCTTGACGATTTTATCAATTATACCTGAAATCAAAGCATCCCTTTCATTCTGTGGCATAGCTGCAACTTTTTGAAGACTGTCCTCAACCTGAATGACAGTTAAATGTTCCAGGAGGGAATTAAGGTTTTGTGATTTTGTTTGCAGCTCCTTATAGTCGGAAAATTTCTGATCGAGAAAATATACAGTGCTGTCATAATACCTTCCGGCTTTCATGTAATCGGGCTTACCGTAATAATATTCAGCCAGGGCAAGGTAAGATTTGCCTTTCTGATTCTGATTTACCGAACTTGGTGAAGCCGATTTTTTATAATAATCCAGTGCCTCACTCTCTTTCCCTTCTTTTTTCATCATGTTACCGAGAGCATAGTATATCTGGTCCTGAAAGTCTTTGTTTTTCGAATCTTTCAGCATCTTTTCAAGCTCTTTCCTGATTTCAGCCGGGTTTCCTGAGTTGACATCAAAAACGCCAGCAATATTTATCCTTGCATTGAATTCCACATCGTATGGCGGATTCATTTTTACTACATCGCCATACAACGAAATGGCTTTCTCTGAATCAGCGGTTTGTTCGTACAGCTGTGCAAGGAGATATGTAAGCCTGTATCTTGCTCTTTTCCCCGAAATGAATTTAAGAGATGTGGTAAGAGGTTCGATGGCTTCCTGATACCTCTTTTGCTTTACGAACATATCGGCCTGGGTTGTATAATAAATATTTTTCAGGGTTTTTGGTGAAGAAGAGTTTATTTCGATTTCATTTAAAAGCCTGTTTGCCTCAATGAAGGTTCCTTTTTCACTATTGATTCTTGCAAGCCATATTGATGATTCGGTTCGGATTTCAGGGTCGTTGGCTTCAGCAACGCAATAGCTGAAAACTGACGCTGCATCGCTGAACTCATGCTTGTAAAACCTTGCTTTTCCAATCAGGAAGTAACTATCGTCAACCCACTCGTTGAATTCTTTCTGTTCAAGTAGCGTTTTTTCATTCTCAGAAATTTCCTTCTTTGAATCGAACTCAGGCCTGGCTGTAATCGATTTCAGGGAGATCAGTTTTGAAGCTTTCTGGATGGCCTTTTCCATATCGGAAGAACAGAGTAATACAGTTGAAGGATCGCTGTTTTCGAAAACTCTCAGCATTTCTGAAAAGTCATCAAGGTAAGCCTTATTTATTTTAACAAGACCTTCCTTAAAACTTTCATAACCATTGAAATAGATATTGTATTTCGAAGTGAGTCCGTGATAAAACCTTGTTGTCCCGGTGTTTTTCTCCACAGAACAATCTGTCAGGAACAAAATTAGTCCCAGAGTTATCAGAAATTTATATGATACTCTCCCGGAAAACAATAGATGCTTTTTAATACTATAAACTGACTTAAACTGAGTATAGTATCTCAAAGGTAAGTAAAATTGGAACAGTACTGGATATCAGGCTGAAATCACTTTTTTGATCTCGGGAACTTCCTGCATGATTGCCTGTTCAACGCCAGCCTTGAGAGTCTGCATACTGAAGGGACATCCATGACAGGCCCCTGTAAGCTTTACTTTTACTGTTAAATCCTCAGTTATTTCTATAAGGTCAATATCTCCGCCATCATTCTGAAGATAGGGTCTTACCCTGTTTAATGCCTTAATTACCCGTTCTTTAATACTTTTTTGATCTGCCATTTTATTTATGATTTTTTCATTTGTTAATCTCCACTTTTATTGTCGGTTTCAATTCCTTGTTCCTTAAATCAACTCTCCTTATGACTTCGCCGGCCAGCTCCAAAAAAGCATTTCCTGCAACGGAATCATCGAGAACAACCGGATGGCCGTTATCACTACCTTCACAGATGCTCTGCACAAGAGGAATCTGTCCAAGTAAGGGGACATTCATTTTTTTCGCAAGCGAACTGCATCCCCCTTTCCCGAAGATAAAATACTTGTTTTCCGGGAGTTCAGCCGGTGTGAACCACGACATATTTTCAACCAGGCCAAGGACAGGAACATTAATTTTTTCACTTCTGAACATTGAAATTCCCTTTACTGCATCAGCCAGAGCTACTTCCTGGGGCGTGCTAACAACAATCGCACCTGTAACCGGCACTTCCTGAACAAGAGTCAGATGTATATCACTGGTGCCGGGGGGCAGATCGAACAGAAGATAGTCAAGTTCTCCCCAGTCGCCCTGCATAATCAGCTGCTTAAGAAAACTCGAAGCCATAGGTCCCCTCCAGACAACAGCTTCAGCAGGATTTACAAAGAATCCTGTCGAAAGAACTTTGACTCCATATTTTGTCAATGGAAGAATGAAATCAGTATCATTTCTGCGGATCACTTCAGGATGATAATCTCCTGCATCAAACATCCTGGGCACTGAAGGGCCGAAAACATCAGCATCAAGAAGTCCGACAGACAGACCTTTCCTGGCTAAGGCAATGGCAAGGTTGACAGCTATTGTGGTTTTTCCTACTCCGCCTTTTCCCGAAGAAATGGCTATAATATTTTTTACTCCTGATAAAACCTCATTACCTCTTTCAGGATGTTTTGGTTCTGTAATCCTTGGCTCTACCTTTATTTCTTTTATTACTGCATCTGCCCCAAGGACCTCTTTCAACGTTCTTGCTACTGAACTTTTAACTGATGAAATAAAAGGATCGTTTGACTTATCAGGTGCAATTGTAACTGAGATTCCATCATCTCCGCTCCTGATATCAGAAATAAGACCCAGAGTGACAATGTCTTTTCCTTTCTCAGGGTGGATTACTCTGGTAAGGGCTTCTATTATCTGGTCTTTTGTAAACGTGCTCACCTGCTTTTGAATTTTATGCCCCCTATCCTTTAGGGGGATAGGGGCAGTCTATTT
>JBGPAF010000142.1:0-5368 GCA_041480535.1 Bacteroidia bacterium | reverse complement strand
ATCACCAGCCCTCGGAAATCAGCTCCGGGGGCTTACTGTTTAAAAGCCCTAAAAAATGCCAGTTATTTGAGTTGTGGTAAATATGCGGGGAAACAATCAGTAAAAAATAAACGCAACTATCTGAAATAAAGATAATTGCGATATACATTTGTGATCCCGGAGAGATTCGAACTCTCAACCAACAGAACCGGAATCTGCCATTCTATCCATTGAACTACGGGACCTGATTCGTGACAAAAATAAGATCATTAGCCGGGTTTTACAACTAATTCACCGATTTTTCAGTTACACAGTCCCGATTGGGTATGTTACTTGGCAATTATTGACAAAGTTTTTCTAATTTCGCACTCCAAAGAATAAAGACGGAAGATCGAAGACAGAAGACCGAAGAAAAAACAACCATGAATTTTAAATTTGAAAATCTTATTATATGGCAAAAGGCGATGGATTACGGCGAAAGTATATTTCACCTTTCAAAGCAGTTTCCAAAAGATGAGATATATAATCTTACCTCTCAGATAAGAAGAGCCGTGGATTCAATTGCCCTGAATATCTCAGAAGGTTCGATCGGACAATCGAGCCTTGAACAAAAAAGATTTGTCGGCCTGGCCACACGTTCCCTGGCCGAAGTCGTCACCTGTTTGCATAAAGCATCAAGAAGAAAATATATATCTGATGCAGAATTTAATGAGCATTATGATTTTGCTTTCAACTTAATGAACATGATGATTGCATTTAAAAAGAAAATAGAATAAAACTTCGGACTTCGGTCTTCCGTCTTCGGTCTTCGGTCTTCTGACCTTCAACTAGAAAAAACAATATTCTTAAAATGGATTACAACTTCAAAGAGATAGAACACAAATGGCAGCACTACTGGGAGGAAAACAAAACATTCAAAACTCCCGAAGACCTGACGAATCCGAAAAAATGCTACGTTCTTGATATGTTCCCCTACCCTTCAGGCGCCGGACTTCATGTTGGCCATCCTGAAGGATATACAGCAACCGATATTTATTCCAGATATAAAAGAATGAAGGGATTCAACGTCCTTCATCCGATGGGCTGGGATGCATTCGGTCTGCCTGCAGAGCAATATGCGATCCAGACCGGGACACATCCTTCAATTACAACAAAAAACAATTGCGATACTTTCCGCCGGCAGATAAAGGAACTTGGCCTTAGCTACGACTGGGATAAGGAAATTAATACAACCGATCCCAAGTATTTTAAATGGACCCAGTGGATCTTCATTCAGCTTTTTAACACATGGTTCGATGATAAACTGCAGAAAGGCAGACCTGTATCAGAACTCGAAATTCCTGAAAACATATCTCGTTCAGGAAATATTGAAATAAGGAAATACATTGATTCAAAGAGGCTTGCATACTACGATAATGCCCTGGTATGGTGGTGCCCCAGCTGCCGGATCGTTTGCTCAAACGAAGAGGTCCTGAATGACGGGTCACATGAAAAATGCGGGAATATCGTCGAGAAGAAGAACCTGAAGCAATGGATGCTGAGAATACCTCTTTATGCAGAGAGACTGCTGAAAGGAATTGATGACCTTAACTGGCCGGAGGGGATCAAGGATATGCAGCGCAACTGGATCGGACGCTCAACAGGCGCTGAAGTTGATTTTAAAATTGACGGACTGGATGAGAACCTGACTGTCTTTACAACACGACCCGACACTCTTTTCGGAGCTACATATATGGTTATAGCCCCCGAGCATCAGCTTGTGGAAAAGATAACAACCGGCGATTACAAAAAACAGGTTAATGAATATATTAAGCTTTCATCACTAAAGTCAGACCTCGACAGGACGGACCTGGCAAAAGAGAAAACCGGTGTATTCACAGGAAGATTTGCCGTTAATCCTGTGAATAATAAAAAAATACCGATATGGGTTGCAGATTATGTATTGACAGGGTATGGAACCGGTGCTATAATGGCTGTACCTGCTCATGATACAAGGGACTTTGAATTTGCTCAGAAATTCGGACTTCCGATTATCTGCATCCAGGATCCTGATGTCAACGATCCTGACCAGAGGAAAAGAATAGTTGAAGGTAATGACTGCTGGACCGAAGACGGGAAATATATCAATTCTTCAGACAACTTCACAGGTATTGATATAAACGGGCTGAACAAGGATGCAGGAATAGAAAAAATAATATCGTGGCTTGCCTCAGAAAATCTTGGCAAAGCAAAAGTCAATTACAAACTGCGCGACTGGCTTTTCAGCAGGCAGAGATACTGGGGTGAACCTTTTCCGGTGATTCATTGGGACGATGGTGAAATAAGTGTGCTTGATGAGAAGGAGCTTCCTCTTGAGCTGCCCCGGATGGAAAAATACCTGCCGGGAGAATCGGGAGAATCACCGCTGGCAAATTCAGGCGATTGGCTTACCGTAACTGATAAAAACGGCCGCAAAGGGCGACGTGAAACCAATACAATGCCTCAGTGGGCCGGATCGTGCTGGTACTATCTCAGATTTATTGATCCACATAACGACAACCTGATCTTCGACAAAGCAAAGGAAAAATACTGGATGCCTGTTGACCTGTATATTGGCGGCGCAGAACATGCTGTCCTTCATCTGCTTTACAGCCGCTTCTGGCATAAGGTCCTGTTCGATCTTGGAATAGTTTCGACAGATGAACCTTATCAAAGATTATTTAACCAGGGGATGATACTTGCCTTTGCTTATGAGAATGAAGCCGGGGCAAAAATACCTGCAGATCAGATCGAGGAACGAGACGGTAAATTCTATAATACTGAGAACGAAACAGAAGTCAGGCAGATAGTGGCAAAGATGTCAAAGTCACTTAAAAATGTTGTAAATCCTGACGATGTTACAGAAAAATACGGTGCTGATTCACTCAGGCTTTATGAAATGTTCATGGGTCCTCTCGATGTAATGAAACCCTGGGATGACAGAAATGTAAAGGGGGTTTTCAATTTCCTGGGAAGATCATTCAGGTTCTTTTCAAATCCTGAAAACATCACTGAGGGGTCAGAGGATACCGAGATCCTTAAAGGGCTCCATAAAACAATTAAAAAAGCCGGGGAGGATATTGAGAATCTTAAATTTAATACCGCAATCTCAGAAATGATGATCTTTCTGAACCTGGTTTATAAAAAAGGAAAGGTCACAAGGGATACAGCCTGCAGTTTTGCCTTGATCCTTTCGCCGTTTGCCCCACATCTGGCAGAGGAATTATGGCAGCAGCTCGGACACAAGGTAACCCTGGCCTATGAATCATGGCCAGAAGTGATTGAAGAATATCTGAAAGTGGATGTTTTTGAATACCCTGTGTCATTCAACGGGAAAATGCGGTTTAAATTAGAGCTTCCTGCTGATATGCCCATCGAAGAGATCATCAAAGAAGTTCTTGCTGACGAGAGGTCAGCTAAATGGATCGGAACATCTGCTCCTTCAAATGTGATCGTAGTGCCGAAGAAAATTGTTAACGTTGTAATTAAGTAAAAAACGGAATCTTGTGATGCTTTCAAGACTAAAATTATTATATATTCCATTTTTTATTCTGGTTTTATTTTCATGTAAAAATTCAGTAAGGGAGACACCGCAAAAGGTATCTGAACTGCCTGATACTGCGATTGTCAATATAGCCGACACCGTAGTCTTTATGTATGGAATACCTTCTGATTCATTCAATTTACTGACAGGACATATTAAACGAAACGGATTTCTATCACAAATTCTCCTCGAACATGGCGTAACAATGGAGGAGATTGATAAGGTAATAAAGAATTCGGTTTCAGTATTTGACGTAAGGAAAATAAGGTCAGGCAACAACTATACTCTTTTCTGCAAAAAAGACAGCATCGCCCGTGTCAGCTATCTTGTTTATGAGCATGACCCGACAACCTGCTATGTGTTCAGCTTTAACGATTCGCTGAATATCACACCATACAGGAAGGAGATTAAAAGGGTTATCAAATATGCTTCGGCAACAATTGAAACCTCGCTCTGGGACGCAATGCTTGCAGGTGGACTGCATCCGTCACTTGTTATGGGATTGTCGGACATATTTGCATGGAGCATCGATTTCTTTGGATTACAGAAGGGCGACAGTTTTAAAGTTGTTTATGAAGAAATGTCGATTGATGAAAAACCATTGGGTATTGGAAAGATATATGGGGCACAATTCTCTGGTAACGGATCAACAATATATGCAATACCGTTCATTCAGGATGGCAAAGAGAGTTTTTTCGATGGCGAAGGAAACTCACTCCGCAAAGCATTTCTGAAAGCTCCCCTGCAGTATTCACGCGTTTCTTCTCGTTTTTCGGGAAGCAGAATGCATCCGATTCTCAGGATCCGCCGGCCGCATTACGGCGTTGATTATGCTGCTCCGGTTGGTACACCTGTCCAGGCTATTGGCGACGGACGGGTTACCCAGACCAGTTATGAGGGCGGATCAGGAAGAATGGTAAGGATAGTGCATAACAGTGTTTACTCAACAGCCTACCTGCATTTAAGCAGGTTTGGCGCCGGAATAACACCGGGTGCATATGTAAAACAGGGGGATATTATAGGTTATGTCGGGAACAGCGGACTCTCAACAGGCCCGCACCTCGATTTCAGGTTCTATATGAACGGCTCACCCGTTGATCCATTGAAAGTTGAAGCCCCGCCTGTAGAACCTGTTTCGGAAGCAAATAAAGCAAAGTTTGAAAAGACAAAAAGTGTGGTCCTGAGCCTCCTTAACACTTTTTAACTCATATCAGGCAGTTTTGCCACCAGGTCTTCAATAACTTTTGGAAAATATTCATATTCAAGCGAATGCACTTTAGCAGCAAGAGTAGCTGGAGTATCCTTGCTGTCAACTTTGCAGCGCGCCTGAAAAATAATATCACCCTCATCATATGACTTGTTTACATAATGAATGGTGATCCCTGATTCTTTTTCATGATTTGCTATAACTTCTTCATGGACTTTTTCACCATACATTCCTTTTCCGCCGTATCCTGGCAATAAAGCAGGATGGATATTTACAATCCTTTTATCATAAATATCAAGGATATTTTCAGGAATAAGCCAAAGGAATCCGGCCAGAACAATAAAATCAATTTTATACATCGTCAAGTACCGGAGTACCTTATCTTTCGCGTATAATTCTTTGCGGTCGAAAAAAACCGATCTTACATTAAGTGTTGCAGCACGTTTTAAAACGTAAGCTTCACGCTTATTTGAAAGAACGAGACTCACTCCTGCTGTTTTACTGTTCGAAAAGTACCTGATAATATTTTCAGCATTGGTCCCTGATCCGGATGCAAAAATAGCTATATTCCTCATTTTATGATAATTAGATTGTTATCAGACCACATCAGATTTATTTTT
>JBGPAF010000141.1:0-5394 GCA_041480535.1 Bacteroidia bacterium | reverse complement strand
CAGCTTGATGACGGACTCTGCTTTGAGATTTTCGATACTATCAGTGTCGACATCCCGGTGATCTTTACTACTGCCTATGATGAATACACGCTCAAAGCTTTTAAGGTGAACAGTATAGATTATCTTCTGAAACCGGTGGATGAAGAGTCGCTCAGGTCAGCTATCAACAAGTTCAAAAAACTGAATGCAGACAAAGACCCATTCAGAAGAGATTTCAAGCAGCTCCTGCGTGAATTCAGGAATCAGTATAAATCGAGATTCCTTATTAAAATCGGGGACAAATTCAGATCAGTAACGGCCGGAGAGATCAGCCATTTTCATATAAATGAGCGGAGCGTTTTTCTGAATGATTTAAATGGGAAGGATTATGGTATTGATTATTCTCTTGAACAGTTGCAGGATATACTTGATCCCCGAAAATTCTTCAGGATAAACCGGGAATGTATTGTAAACATTGATTCAATTGCGCTTATGTACAGTTATTCATCGAGCAGGCTGCAGCTCACTCTTAAGAATAAAGAAAAAAGCGACCTTTTCATTGTAAGTCGTGATAAGGTCGCTGATTTTAAAAAATGGATTGATAAATAAAGATTCTATTTCTTATCGTAAGCCATGTTTAACTGCTTAAGGGATAATTAAAATAATTAGACAATTTACAGGTACCCTTTATTCCCTGCTAATTCCTAATTTTATATAGTAATTTTTGACTGCACGACGGCAGGAACGCACGACCGTACGACAGGATTATCCGGAACTCAAAAACTATTATGTATTTGTAATTGTTATATAAAAAAGCCGCACCATGAAGAAACGGGAAAACATAAACACTATCAATGACTATATAGCAGCATGTCCTGCTGAAATCAGGGAAGTTATGACCGAGCTTAGAAACACAATAAGGAAAGCAGCACCCCTGGCTGTAGAAAAGATAAGTTACCAGATGCCAGCTTTTGCACAAAACGGGGTGCTTGTTTATTTTGCAGCCCAGAAGGAACACATAGGCTTTTATCCAACATCCTCAGGGATAATGGCATTTAAAGAGGAGTTGTCGGATTATTATACATCAAAAGGTGTTGTAAGGTTTCCATACGGAAAACCGCTGCCTCTGAAACTGATTTCCCAGATTGTAAGATTCAGGGTAATTGAGGATCTTCAGAAGAATGAACTCAAGCGAAAGAAAAAGGCTCGTAAAGCTCTGTGAAGAATAGATTTCCTGAATATTTATATGAAGAAGCAGATCTTTGTTGTGCCGGATATTGACAATATCCATAATCAGTCAGGATTAAAAATCAACGTATTAAAAGACGGCTTTTAATACATTGATAAATACGTTGATCCAAAATCTGCATTTCTGTATTTTATTATTGTATATTTATATCAGACAAAACCCAATCAAATGAAAGTATTTTTTTCAGCCATAATGATTGGTGTCCTGATTTTACTCTGCTTAAGCCAAACGCAGGCGCAAGCAGTAATACAGGATGAAACACTTGTGATTGTCCTGATTAAAGCGTCGCGAATCGGAAATACAAAATATGTTAAGCTATTACTGGATCAGGGAACAAATCCGGATTTGAAGGTTGCTGATGGATCAACAGCCCTGATATGGGCTTCTTTAATGGGACATGCAGATATTGTAAAGCTGTTGCTGGATAAGGGAGCAGACCCTGATTCCCGGATGATTGACGGATCAACTGCCCTGATATGGGCTTCAAAAAAAGGGCATATAAATGTTGTAAGTCAGCTGCTGGATAATGAAGCAAATCCAGATCTGAAACTAACAGATGGAGAAAGTGCTTTGCTGATTGCTGTTCAGAAAGGACTGACGGAACTCGTAAAATTAATGTTGGATAAAGGTGCCAATCCCGATTTGCAGTCAGCAGCCGGACTCACTCCCCTGATGGTGGCTTCACTGAACGGAAATACAGCGATCGCAGGTCTCTTGTTGGATAAAAAGGCAAATGCCGATTTACAGAGAATGGATGGAATTACTGCCCTGATGGTGGCTTCAATGAATGGGCAGACAGATATCGTATCCCTGTTATTGAACAAAGGAGCAAATCCCGATCTTAAGACCAGTGAAGGGAAAACGGCTGCTGATTACGCAGAAAACCCTGATATAAAGAGTTTGCTGAATAATGCATCTGTAAACGTAAATTGACCTGATTCAGCAATAATTTGAATCAATCAGAGGACCCTGCCGGCAAATATTAACCATTGATCCAAGCCCGCGTGATGAAAAATATTACGTAACTTACATACAGGCAGATGTTTCTATCGGATTTGGATTTTAGAGACAGGGCTGATTATATCAATCAAAATTGACTTTCCGGAAATCGGTTAATTCTATTGCTTTTTTCCTGTATGCTTTTTTATTCTGTTTGTCACCTTTTATATCAGATATGCGGCTCAGGCCGAAGTATGCATAGGCTGCAAATTCATTTCCATAATAACCAAAAACAGAAATGTCATCCAATCCCTCAAAATAGTATTTTTGAGCCAGAAGGTTATTATGATATTTTTTCTCCTGAAGAATGCCGTTGAAAATTGCGAGCTGTGCCTGTAACAATGAATTATTTGTTGTATTATCGTATAAACGGATCAGATTTTCAGCTTCATCATATTTCTTTATCAGCAGCATATTTCTTAAATACACCGACAGATATTCCAGGTTGGCGGGATAAAGTTCATGAAGGGACTTACTGAAGGTATAAGCCTTCTGATAATTATTTTCGAAGTTTATGTAAATATACGAAAGGAATGATGATGATTCTGCTTTTAAAATAATGGAATTTTTGGCCGCTGTCTCCAATTCTCCGAGGCCTTTAACCCTGTCTCCTTTTGGGAAGAACATTGCCAGCACCTTATATATCGGGTGGGCATCGGGGTATGCCTCCCGGTAATAATTGTAGAGTCCGGTGAAAAAATAAAAATCGGAATAAAAGGAAGAATAATCAAAGCATTGCCTTATATAATGGTACGTGCCTTTTGCAAGTGGAAATACATTATCACTGAGGTTATTATCTGCATAAAACAACAACAGCATTCCCCTGGCTCCCAGATTTGTCAGTAAAGATTCTGCATAATTATCCGGATTATATTTTTCTTCACACAGCCTGATGCAATTGTGCATGTCGTTCTCGTATGAAGTACAAGCCGGTGAGGATGGAATCAGGGGATAGTTTTCCCAGTAGGTTATCATTCCGTTCAACAGATATGCAACAGGATGTTCCGGAAATAACTTATTTATTTTTTGGGAAACCTCGCGTGCGCGATCAAACCGGAAGTTATAAATATCATCGACACCTTTTTTAAGCAGGCTTAAGGAAGCAGTATC
This sequence comes from Bacteroidia bacterium, assembly GCA_041480535.1. GTDB lineage: Bacteria > Bacteroidota > Bacteroidia > Bacteroidales > VadinHA17 > LD21. Next base: position 2,057 of record JBGPAF010000141.1, on the reverse strand, counting down.
TCTGAGAATCTGTGCTTGTAACGCGGTTGCACTTAAAAAGCACGCAACCATTAAACATCTGATGAATATTCTTACTCTTTCCAACTCCAGTTAACAAAATAAATGCAAGTATAAACTTTTAAAATCAAATACTGAGTTTTAAGTTACACCTTATACAAGCTCAGGATAATTCCGGACAGAGAAATTATCAACTTAATATTTTAGTAGTATATTTCCGCCTTTATCAGGTTTTCTTATAACAACGAATATGATTTACGAAAATATCTTGCAAACTATCGGGAATACTCCTTTAGTAAGGATAAATAAATTGAATCCGGAAAAGGATGTTGCCATTTATGCTAAAATTGAAGGCAACAATCCGACAGGAAGCATAAAGGACAGGATAGCCCTGAAGATGATTGAGCAGGCTGAAGCAGAAGGATCACTCGTAAAGGGAAAAACAATAATTGAGCCCACTTCAGGAAATACAGGCATCGGACTGGCAATGATCGGAGTTGTAAAGGGGTACGAAGTTGAGATTATTATGAGCAGTGCAGTATCTGTTGAAAGAATAAGAATGATCGAGTCATTTGGTGCAAAAGTTATTCTGACAGATGCAAAGCTTGGAACTGACGGCGCAATAACGAAAGCCAGAGAACTTGTTAAGGAGAATCCTGAAAAGTATTTTATGCCCGACCAGTTTTCAAATAAATATAATAAGATCGCACATTATAAAACAACAAGCGAAGAGATCTGGAAACAAACAAATGGCAGAATTGACTATTTTGTTTCAGCGATAGGAACCTCGGGCACAATTATGGGTGTGGGGAAGGCCCTGAAGGAAAACAATCCAAGGATTAAAATTGTATGTGCTCACCCCGTCAAAGGGCATTACATTCAGGGACTGAAAAATATGGAGGAAGCAATTGTCCCATCGATTTACGAATCTTCAGAAATTGATGAGACAATCATGGTTGAAACTGAAGTTGCATTTGAAATGGCCAGGCAGATCATTAAAAATGAAGGAATATTTGTTGGTATGAGCAGTGGTGCAGCCATGTACGCTGCAGTCGAAGTAGCCAGAAAAATAAAATCGGGAGTTATTGTAGTTATTTTTCCGGACAGGGGCGAAAAATATTTAACCACAGACTTATTCAGGAGAAAATAAGTCTTAGTCTGTATTAATCCGGTTTCAAAGATCTAAATAGCACCTGGTTTAATTATTTTGTTACAATAATTACCCAGACTGATTATGCCTTCGCGCGATTTGATGTTAATATTCTCCTTCTCGATGTACTCTTTAAGCTCCGCTTTGTGCTCAGGAAATATTTCAAGAAATTGTTTTTCGGAGCTGAATTTTACAAAATCATCATTCTTTCTTACCCAGAATACAGAGGAAGGTGTGATTTCGACACTTGGAGGAACATCCATGTACGCAACTTCGCCAAAATATCTGAGATCTGACATTTCAAACCTGCTGTATTGTGTGCGTCCGACCGATCTGGCCTTGGCTCCATATCCGATATCACTTCCAATAGGTGTGAATTTGCTTTTATTCTGAAGAAAAAATGTGACCGGTCCGCTTGCGAGGATCTCATAGAAAACATTTTCGACAGGGACAAATATTCTATGTTCCAGATATATTGTATCAATGAGTTGAGGATCTTTTGAATACCTGTAGACCCCATTCAGTTCGGTAATCATCTTTTCATCTACCATATGGTAATTTAATAAGGTAGAAAAATTTTTCCCGTCTTTCATTATTACCCGCCCTTCCTTAAATGAGGGTAGTAAAAAATGAGGTAAAGGATTTCCATTGTTGTCCTGTCCCGATAAGTTAAAAGAGAGGACAATAATAAACAGGGTAAGCAGGGTGGTTTTTAAAGTACTGTATACTTGTTTCATCTTGGTTAAATAAATGAATAATTTGGTATTTGCAATGGCAAATAAATGATTATATCATAACAAAATCTTTGCCATAGTAACTGTTTATCGCGATAAAGTTAATAATGGAAACGATACAATTGATACAAATCAAAAAAAGATCTCAGCATTACCAAATCAAACATTATGTCTTT